>JAWWAT010000029.1:0-16841 GCA_033721635.1 Marinobacter sp.
AAAGGATGGAAACTCATGTCGGCTGATTTCAAGAGCTCCAGGGTCTGCTCATAGGCCCTGTTCATAAACGGAGCGAGATCGTCAGACTCCTCGGCCGCGTCTTCAGCCAGCCCCATGTGCTCACACACCATGGCCAACCACTCCGGCTCTTCAATACGGGATCCGGCCGCCAGACGACCACAGAGCGCGCCGTGCAACTCGGATGGGTGGCTGAATGCCTTGTGAGCAGTAAAAACATTGGCCCAGCGCTCAAATTCTGCGGCGCGGGCAGCACCGGAAGTGTCGGTTTCTGACATGAAACAGGCGGATCCTGTGTTGATGGATTAAAGGCCTACTTTAGCATTCAGGCGATGCCAAGGCACTGCCTGTTGATTTTTATCCGGGGAGAGAACAATATGTTATAACGTAACAATTGCCACCGCGAGACACCACCATGACTTTATCAAAGGTAACCAATGCCATCCTGGCCGCGACCATTCTGACTACCGGCTCCGCGTTCGCCAGCGACAACCCCGGCGCTCACCAGCATGGCCATGCCGAACTGCAACTGGCCATCGAAGGAAACCAGATTGACCTGATATTCACTTCACCAGCCTATAACCTGCTGGGCTTTGAACACCGTGCGCGGACCAAGGAACAGAAAACGCTGGTCACGGAAACCACCAACTGGCTCGGTGAGACCCCGCTGGTGGATACCGTCGAAGCTGGCTGCAAAGTCATGAATGCGGTGGTGCACCACCAGGCCGGCGGTGATGATCACGGGCACGACCATGGTCACGCCCATGACCACGAGCACGAGCATGCCGGCGAGAACGGCTCCACACACTCGGATTTCGAAGTCACCCAGTCTCTGACCTGCTCCGGACTGGATGTTTCCGATGCTCTCTCAACGCCGCTTACAGAACGTTTTCCCGAGATAGAGCACCTCGACGTTGAATGGGTCTGGTCTGGAGGCCAGGGGGCACAGGAACTGAGTCATGCGGAGAGCACCTTCAAGCTCAGCAGCCAATAACGGGACACCTTGCACGGAAGCATCCTCCGGCGCTCACTGTTCGTAGGGCTCTACCTCAGTGGCAACCATCGAGTAGGAAGACGTGCCAATGTCATTCTCGGTGCGGTCGATCACCAGCTTGCCTTCGATCCAGACCGGGTCGTACAGGGCCTCAAGCGTGAAGCCTTCCTTGTACTTGACGTGAATGATCTGATTCGGGGGCGGTGGCGGCACATGAATACAGGCACCGTAGTAGGGCACCAGGAAAAACTCCAGTATGCGCATATCCTCAGTCGTTTTCAGGGGCACCACGAAGCCGGGAATGCGCCCTTCCACATCGCCCATCTCCGGCACAACCCGACCGGTCATGATCTCGTCCGGCAACAGCGGCGGGCCATCGCCCTCATGCTCAATCTCTGGCATATTCTCCAGCAGCGCCAGATCCTCGGCTGGCATCAGTTCAAGCCAGTCGATCTCCCGGGTTTCGGCCTGGCCAAAGGCCGGGAGCAGGAACACCAGGACAAGCGCGGCAAGAGGGGGCAGCGCAACGCGCAAACGCGCCGGGGCAAACATCATTGGACCATAGACTCCCGATATTGAAATTCGCAGACCGCCATCATACACCGGGCAGACAGCAACCAACATGACCAGCAAGACAGACTCGACCAGAAACAGTTCCCGGAGCAGTGAAACCGCCATTGAAGTGAGCGGGCTCGGTTTTTCCTGGGGCCCGGCACAGGCGCTTCTCCGTTTTCCGGATATCGCTCTGAAACGTGGCGACCATCTGTTCCTGCACGGCCCCAGCGGCAGCGGCAAGAGCACACTCCTCAGCCTTCTGGCAGGCATGCTTCGCCCGGGCACTGGTTCTGTCCGGATACTGGATACCAACATTCACCAATTGGGCGCCGGCGCCCGGGACCAATTCCGGGCGGACCACATGGGGGTTATCTTTCAGCAGTTCAATCTGGTGCCCTATCTGAGCACCCGGGCCAACGTTACCCTGCCCTGCGGGCTTTCCGAGGTGCGCAAAAAGCGAACCGAGCCAACGGTCGCAGAGGAAGCTGAGAGATTGCTTGCCACCCTGTCGATCCCCGAGGATCACTGGCAGCGGAAAGTCACCCGGCTGAGCATTGGCCAGCAACAGCGGATCGCAGCGGCCCGGGCACTGATTGGCGCGCCGGGCCTGATTCTCGCGGACGAGCCCACATCGGCACTGGACACTGACAACCGTGACCGCTTCCTGGAACTCCTGTTGAATCTTGCCCACCGGCACAACACGTCGGTGCTGTTTGTCAGCCACGACCAGTCCCTGGCCCGCCATTTTGGCAATCAGCTGGAATTGCGGGGTGACAGGACATGAAAGCGCGCCTCGCCCTGACACTCGCGATGGCCAGCCTCTGGCACCGGAAAAAGGTACTGGCCCTGGTGTGCCTGACGCTCACCCTCAGCGTCTCCCTGTTGCTCGGTATCCAGTATCTGCGCACCGAGGTCAAACAATCCTTCACCAGCACCATCAGCGGCACCGACCTGATCGTCGGTGCCCGCAGTGGCCAGCTCAACCTGCTGCTGTACACCGTATTTCATATTGGCGATGCCACCAACAACATTCGCTGGTCCACTTTCCAGAGCCTCAAACAGGATTCCCGCCTCGAGTGGCTGATTCCGATTTCCCTGGGAGACAGCTACCGGGGCAATCGAGTGGTCGCTACCGACGAGAACTTTCTGAAGCACTTCCGTTACGGCCGTGACCTGCCGCTCAAACTGGCAGAGGGCCAGTGGTTTGAAGGGGTCTTTGATGTTGTGTTGGGCGCAGGCGTGGCTCGATCTCTGGCGCATCAAGTGGGCGAAGAGATCATACTGTCCCATGGCGGCGGGCGAACCAGCTTCTCCAACCATGAAGACACGCCGTTTACCGTAACCGGCATACTGGCACCCACCGGGACGCCGGTGGACCAGGCCGTGTATATCAGTCTGGACGGCATGGAAGCCATGCACGTGGGCTGGGAATCCGGGGTCGCGATACCGGGCCGAACGCTCACCCGGGAACAGGCGGAAGGCCGTGATTTCACACCCGATGCCATTACCGCCGCGTTTGTCGGCATCGAAAGGCAGGTGCTGACCTTCCGTATACAGCGGGAAATCAACCAGTTTGCCGGTGAACCGCTGTCGGCCATACTCCCGGGCGTCGCCCTGAGCGAACTCTGGCGACTGATGGGCCAGTTCGAGCGAGCGCTGCTGGGCATCACCGGTTTTGTTGTGATTACCAGTCTTATCGGGCTGATTGCCGTTCTTCTGACCTTGCAGGCCCAGCGGGCCCACGAAATTGCGGTACTGCGAGCAACCGGCGCCTCACCGGCACTGATCGCCTCGCTTTACATCCTTGAGTGCGTGGCCCTTGCCCTCGCGGCCTGTGTGCTGGCCCTGATCATCGGTATGGCTGGCCTCTCACTGGCCAGTCCCTGGCTGTTGGCCAACTATGGCCTGCAGATCTCGCTTCGCCCGCTGACTTCGACCGAGTGGGCACTGCTTGCGGCAGTTCCGGTCGCCGCTTTTGTGGTGGCTTTGATACCGGCTTTCGGCACCTGGCGCCAGAGTCGCCGGCTGGGGTTCGGCGAGGCTGCGGATCAGTGATGCGCATCACGCAGGGATCGCAATGACAAGCCTGTAAATTGACCGACTTAGCGTCCACACTTATAGTTAGTCTCAACTACCTCAAACCACTGCTGGGCACGCCATGGAACAGTCCGAAGTACAGGCATTAGCGGACAAGCTGGACAGGCTGATTGAACGCTGTCAGAAACTTGAGCGGGACAACGCCACATTGCGGGAACTGCAGGATGACTGGAACCGGGAACGGGCCCAGCTGGTGCAGAAGAACGATCACGCGAAGCACAAGATCGAAGCCATGATCAGCCGCCTTCGGGCCCTGGAGCATCACTGATGGCACAGCAATCCACCACGGTTGAGGTGAAGATCCTCGACAAGGAATACCTGGTCGCCTGCCCCGAGGAAGAGCAGGAGGCACTGCTTCGGGCTGCCCGGCACCTTGACAGCAAAATGCGGGAAATCAGGGCCGGCGGCAAGGTTTTCGGCACCGAGCGCATTGCCGTTATGGCGGCCCTGAACATCACCCACGAACTGCTAGAGCGCGACACCATGTCAGATGCGACCAGCACCCTGCTCCGGGCCATGGACAATAAACTGAATGGCGCACTCGGCGATGGCTCGGGTCGATGATTCCGCAGAGAATCTGAGACAGGTGTTGCAATCGGCCCCGACACTGCCCGTATAATAAGACTAACTTCCTGGGCTGTTCGGGATAGTCGGATACGTCCTCGAGCCGATGCGCACTACCCAGGTGGCTACTTCAGGGCATTGTGAGCACGTCCCCGACAGGGGAAAGCCTAATATGTCACAGCGGCCACCGACCTTGAACTTTGGGTTCAAGGGCCACATCCGATAACGGCAGCCCGGGAAGCTTTATTTTGAGCCAGTTTATCGAGCCTCAACCGTTCCAGACCCATCCGGATACCTTCTCACGCAGTCAACTTCGCAAGCACCTGCGACAGCATCGGCGCGCATTGAGTTTCGAGCAACAGCAACAGGCCGCCGAGTATCTCGCTCTTAACCTTCTAAAAAATCCGGATCTGCACCGGGCCCGGCACATTGCCATTTACCTGCCCAATGACGGCGAAATTGACCCCCACGTTTACCTGGACATCGCCCGCCGCAAAGGCATCCGCTTCTACCTGCCGGTACTGCACCCCATTCACCGAGGCAGACTGGTTTTCAGCCCCTACTACGACGGCGTAGAACTCACCGCCAACCAATTTGGCATCCCCGAGCCCGCGTTCAGCAAAGGCCTGAGACGCCCGGCCTGGGCACTGGACGCGGTACTGTTTCCGCTAGTGGGCTTTGATGAAGAGGGCGGAAGACTGGGAATGGGAGGCGGGTTCTATGACCGAACCTTTGCCTTCAGCCGGATACGACCAAGACTGGCGCCGAAGCTGATTGGTCTGGCTCATGATTTTCAAAAGGTAAAAAAGCTGCCGATAGAGCCCTGGGACGTGCCTCTGCACAGCGTGGTAACCGATAAGCGACGTTACCGGTTCAGCGGCTGATTCATGACCTGAACGGAGCCAACCAGATTGGCGGCTCGTGCGCCTTTGTCTTCGGAGGCGTGGATGGATGTGAAACCAGTAATCACAAGGCCGATGGCAAAAATCAGCACAATGGCTTTGATGATGTCAGGCTTGCCGCCCATGGCTTCAGTTCCCCAAGATGCAGTTTCGAAATTGTTGGTAAATCAGTGAGCTATTCTTGCTTTCAAGAATCAGAAGAAAGACTAACACCTATCTTCATTTTTACAATTTTTGACAGATTAAAATTCGGTAAGCTTTATGTGTGGGGACCGGTCAGGGCCTGGTAGAGCTTTCCAAAACACGCTGTAAATACGTCCCTGTACGCTTGGCTCCGCACAGTTTTGGAAAGCTCTACCAGACCCTGACCTACTCCGATTTAACTCGAGCGCGCGTTCCCCTGCCCGAGAAACAGCTGATAAGCCTCATTATCCGTCATGTTTTCATAACGAAAGCCGACCTTATCCAGCATTTTCTCGAAATCCTGCACTTCATCGTCGTCCACCTGGGCACCGAGCAAAACTCGGCTGTAGGCGGCGCCGTGGTTGCGGTAATGGAACATGGAGATATTCCAGCGGGTACCCAATGACATCAGAAATTTCAGCAACGCCCCGGGGCGCTCCGGAAACTCGAACTGGAACACTTTCTCATTGGTGATGGTCGGCGCGTGACCGCCCACCATGTGGCGAATGTGCTGCTTGGCCAGGTCGCTGTCAGTCAGGTCGACCACCGAGTAGCCGCTCTCCCGCAACTCCTGAACCAGATCCTCGCGACCATGGCCACCGGCCGCAATCTGGATGCCTACGAAAATCGTGGCATTGGTGGCATCGGCGTAGCGGTAGTTGAACTCAGTGATGCTGCGCTTGTGCAGGGCGTTGATAAAGGTCTTGAAGGCACCCGGTTTCTCCGGGATGGTGACGGCCAGGATCGCCTCGCGCTTCTCGCCCACTTCCGTCCGCTCGGAAATATAACGCAGGCGGTCAAAATTCATGTTGGCGCCGCTGAGGGTGGCAATCAGGTTTTCACCCTCTACCTTCTCCCGCTCGATGTACTTCTTGATGCCCGCCACGCCAAGAGCACCGGCCGGCTCGGCGATGGAGCGGGTATCCTCGAACACATCCTTGATGGCGGCACAGATTTCATCAGTGGATACGGTGATCACCTCATCCACATAGTCCTTGCAGATTTCCCAGGGATGCTTGCCTATCTGCTTGACCGCCACGCCATCGGCGAAGATGCCCACTTCATCCAGTACCACCCGCTTGCCCGCTTTCATGGCAGCCTGCAGGCAGTTGGAGTCCTCCGGTTCAACACCGATAACCTTGATTTCCGGGCGCAGGTACTTGATGTAGGCGGCCATGCCAGCAATCAGCCCGCCGCCGCCAACACAGATAAAGATCGCGTGGATCGGCTTGCTGAACTGCCACATGATCTCCATGGCCACGGTTCCCTGACCAGCAATGACATCCGGGTCATCGTAGGGCGGAATGTAGGTGTAGCCGTGTTTTTCAATCAGTTCCTGGGCATGGGCGGCGGCTTCGTCAAAAGCGTCGCCTTTCAGGACCACTTTGGCGCCATGGTCACGCACCGAGCGCACCTTGATCTCCGGCGTGGTCTGGGGCATCACAATCACCGCCTTGATACCCAGGTTCTTCGCCGCAAGCGCTACCCCCTGGGCATGATTGCCGGCAGAGGCACAGATCACGCCCTTGGCCTTCTGTTCCTCGGAAAGCTGCGCAATCCGGTTGTAGGCGCCGCGAATCTTGAAGGAAAACACCGGCTGAAGGTCTTCACGCTTGAGCAGAATATTGTTGCCAAAGCGCTTGGACAGACTACGGGCTTCAGTCAGGGGTGTTTCGATGGCCACGTCATAGACGCGCGCATCGAGAATCTTCTTGATGTAGCGTTGCGGCATAGCAGTTCCGGCTTTTGGTTGGTGTGTGAGTGATGGCTGGTTGAGAAAAACCCACAGTGTAGAAAGTTTGCACGGCAGCCGTCTATAAGCAGAGGGCGCTTAGGCGTTATAATCCGCCGAAACCCAACTGATTTGCAGCCGGAGCCTCAGATGACCCAGGACGAACTGAAAAAAGCCGTCGCCAAAGCCGCCATTGATTACATTGCTCCCCGTCTTGAACGTGACAGTGTGATTGGCGTGGGCACCGGAAGCACGGCCAATTTCTTCATCGACATGCTCGCGGAACACAAAAACGAATTTGACGGCGCCGTTGCCAGCTCGGAAGCGACGGCCGAGCGCCTGAAAAGCCATGGCATTCCGGTTTACGATCTAAACAGCGCCGGTGAGCTTGAGTTCTACGTGGACGGCGCCGATGAAACCAACGAACGCCTGGAACTGATCAAGGGTGGCGGTGCCGCACTGACCCGGGAAAAGATCGTGGCAGCGGTTGCCAAGACCTTCATCTGCATTGCCGATGACTCCAAAATGGTCGGCATTCTTGGCAGTTTTCCGCTGCCGGTAGAAGTGATCCCCATGGCTCGCAGCCATGTTGGCCGGGAAATCGTGAAACTGGGGGGCGATCCGGTTTACCGGGAAGGGGTCGTCACCGACAACGGCAACATCATTATCGATGTCCACAACATGGACATTTCCCAACCGATTCGGGTGGAAGAGCAGCTCAACAACGTCGTCGGTGTGGTCACCAACGGCCTGTTCGCCCGTCGCCGCGCGGATCTGCTGCTGCTTGGCACCAAGGACGGCGTAAAGACCATTTCTAGCGAGGGTAGCTGACCGCCCCCTCTGCTGGTTGATTGTCAAGGCTGGCCTTTCGGGCCAGCTTTTTTATTGCCTGGTACACCAACAACCAAGCGCTTGCTTGGTCTCGATATTTGGGCGACACTGCTCTCCATTGATTCCGATCAGAGGGAGCTTCACCGTGTCCGATTACTTCAACGAAACCCACCAGCAGGTCCGCGCGACCGCCCGAAAATTCATCGAAACTCACGTGCTGCCCCACATCGACGACTGGGAAGAAGCGGGTGAATTTCCTCGGGACCTATACAAGAAGGCCGGGGATGCAGGTTTGTTGGGCATTGGTTTTCCGGAAGCTCTGGGTGGTATCGGCGAAGGCGATATCTTTCTTAAAGTGGCGGTCTCCGAAGAACTGATGCGCTCCACCTCCGGCGGCCTGGTGGCCGGCCTCGGCTCACTGGATATCGGGCTGCCGCCGGTGGCCAAATGGGCGAAAAAGGAAATCCGCGAACAGATCGTTCCCCCTGTTCTTCGCGGCGAGACAATTGCTGCCCTGGCAGTGACCGAACCCGGCGGCGGTTCCGATGTCGCCAGCCTCAAGACCCGGGCCGTCCGCGACGGCGACCATTACATTGTCAACGGCAGCAAAACCTTCATCACCAGCGGCATGCGCGCCGACCACTATACCGTCGCAGTGCGCACCGGTGGCGAGGGCCACGGCGGCATCAGCCTGTTGCTTATCGACAGGGACATGCCCGGCTTCTCCACCGGCAAGAAACTGCGAAAAATGGGCTGGTGGGCCAGCGATACCGCCGAGCTGTTTTTCGAAGACTGCCGGGTCCCCGCGGACCGACTGATCGGCGCCGAGAACGCCGGCTTCATCGCCATCATGAGCAACTTCCTGTTCGAACGTCTCAGCCTGGCCATCATGGCCTACATGACCGCCCAGCTCGCCTACGAGGCAGCACTGGAGTACACCCAACAACGCAAGGCGTTCGGCCGAAACATTGCCGGCTTCCAGGTCACCCGCCACAAACTGGTGGACATGGCGACCCAGATCGACGTGGCCCGCGAATACACCTACCGCTGCGCTGCCCTGATGCAGGCGGGCAAGAACCCCATCAAGGAAGTGGCCATGGCCAAGAATTTCTCGGTGGATGTCTGCGAAAAAGTCACCCGGGAAGCGGTGCAGCTTTTCGGTGGCATGGGGTACATGCGGGAAACCGTGGTGGAGCGCCTCTATCGGGACGCCAAGATTCTCTCCATCGGCGGCGGCACCACCGAAATAATGAAGGAACTCATTGCCAAGCAGATCAGGCTCTAGCCCGTTCGCTTTGATCGTACCCTCTGGTTCTGACCCAGCCTGCCAGATTGGGGGGCGGGGTCCTGTCGGCGGCCTTTCCAAAACACGCTACGAGCACCCGCAAGCGGGTCCAGCCAGCAATCACAGATTGCTGTCGTTCGGCTGTCGCATGAAGCTTCGCTTCATAAACGCTCGGCCTCACCCATCTGCGCTTGTTTCGGGCCGTCCTTGGCCCTCTACAGTTTTGGAAAGGCCACTGACAGGCCCCGTTCACGCAATGTGCAATCCGCCTTTTGTTGGCCTCTCTCATCAGGGTCCGCTTTTGAGTGTTGCTCAATGGCTCGGGCGGCTATCTGGAAGGGCCTTCCGAAAACGTGGAGCGCCAAGGATGGCGCGACCGAGCCCTACATGGACGTATTCACGGGCGTTTTTCGGAAGGCCCTTCCAGATAGCTGCTTGCACCAGAATGAAAGACCTACCAAGACCGGCAACCAAGCCAATAACCAACGACCAAGGTTTAGTTTCGAACTGCAGGATACTCCCGTATAATTGCGCCCACTTTTTAACCGCAGTTAAACGCACCTTAACGTACCAGGAAGGATCGCACATGCAATTCGACAACATCCCCGCAGGCAAGAACCCGCCTGAAGATATCTACGTTGCCATCGAAATCCCGGCCAACAGCTCTCCGGTGAAGTACGAACTGGACAAAGACATGGGCGCCCTGCTGGTAGACCGCTTCATGGCCACCCCCATGTTCTACCCGGCCAACTACGGGTTCATCCCCCACACCCTGGCCGACGACGGTGACCCCCTGGATGTGCTGGTTGTGACTCCCTACCCGATTCAGGCTGGCTCCGTCATTCGCTGCCGCCCGGTGGGTGTCCTGAACATGGAAGACGAGGCCGGTGGCGACGCCAAGCTGGTTGCGGTTCCCCATGACAAGCTGACCACCACCTACCACGACGTCAAGGAAATCGATGATCTGCCGGAGCTTCTGCGCGATCAGATCAAGCATTTCTTCGAGAACTACAAGACCCTGGAGCCGGGCAAGTGGGTAAAGGTGCAAGGCTGGGACAACGCCGACGCCGCCAGAAAAGCCATCGTGGATTCCGTGAACGCCTATAAAGGCTAAGCCAGAATTTTCATGGCATTAAAAAACCGGGCCTCGCGCCCGGTTTTTTGTGTCTGGGTGAACCCCGGCCGACATCAGCCCCGGGACAGTAGATCCCGCATATCACTGATCGCGGAATTGGCCCGTGAAAGGTAAGCCGCCATGGTCAGAGAATGGTTGGCCAATACGCCAAAACCGCTGCCATTGAGAATCACCGGGCTCCACATTTCACCCTGGGCACCCTCAAGCTCGATAATCACCTGCCGCACGCTGGCCATGGCGTTCTTATCCTGGAGCACTTTCCGGAAATCCACTTCGATTGCCCGGAAAATGTGGAGAAGCGCCCAGGAGCTACCTCGAGCCTCATAGAAAACGTCATCAATCTTGGTCCAGGGCGTTTTCACGTCCTCGCCAGTCGCTTCTTCGGCCAACGGATCCCCCGCGTCCATGTTGACGATGGCGTCAGAAACCGAGGCCTTGCCCACGCTTTCACCCAGGGTACGGGACAGACTTCCAAGGCGGGTTTCCAGATCCGCCAGCCAGTTGCTCAGATTGTCCGCTCGAGCGAAAAACTGGGCATCGGCCTGGTCCGGGCTCGAAAGGCGGTCAAGATAGCGCTTGAGCGCGGTGATGCCCCGGCGGTACTCGGCCTCTGTCGAGGGAATTGCCCAGCTCTCGCTGTCAAAGTGGAACTGAGGCTCGGCAATGACCAGATCCTTGTCCTCAGCCGACTGGCTCTGAGAGCGACTGATGTCCTTGCGCATGGCGCGTGAGAGGTCACGGAGCTGGACCAGAACGCCGTATTCCCAGTTCGGCATGTTGTCCAACCACAAACCGGGCGGAAACACATCGTTGGAAATGTAACCACCGGGTTTATCGAGCAGAGTCTCGGCGATCCGGATCATCGTCACCGTGGTGGCAAAGCCGGTGACAGGCTCCCTGTCCATGGTGTTCGCGACCGAGCGGGTATGTTCGCGCACCGAGAACGGATCGGGCTCGCTGCTCCAGATCATACCGAGCACCAGCGCCACCAGCAGGTAGACCACGACCAACGCCAGAATCAGTTTTCCGATAACGCCGCTGCCACCGGCATAATCCTGAACATCGTCTTTCTTGTCCTTGAAGTACTGTCTGATTTTGCCTGGCATATGACTTTTAATCCCCTGTCTGTTGGTTGTCAGCGGCAAACGGCCGGCCCAGATGGTAACCCATGGCTCCGTCGATACCCAATTTACAGAGTACCGAGTATTCCGCGGCAGTTTCCACTCCTGTGGCGAACACTTTCACCCCTCGGCTGTGAGCAATGGCTACGACGGATTCGATATAGAAGCGGTTGTCTTCGTGGGTGTCGATATTGTGAATGAAGCTGTTATCGATACGTAGACCCTGAAACCTCAGATTTCTCAGGTAACTGAATGGCACGCCGCCAACGCCAAAGCGGTCAACCAGTACCGGAACCCCCATACGCCCGAGCGCCCTGACCAGCAAGCCCACCGCTGTGCGGTGGTGGTGAATGGCCTGTTCGGACACTCCGATCCAGAGATTACTGGCCACGGGACCGGCTTGCTGAAGCTGCTCCAGCAAGTCCTTGCGAAAGGTCTCGCTGGCCACGGAGGCATTGCCGAGCGAAACGGCCAGTGGCTGATCCGGCAGATCCTTCAATCGATCCAATACCCGCTGAACCAGCAGGCGATCAATATCGGAAATCAGCCCGAAGCGCTCGGCCATTGGCACAAACGTACCGGCCTTCAGAGTCCCTTCGGCCGAATCGATGCGGGAGAACACCTGGTGATAAACCGGCATGAGGCGGCCTTCGTGGAGCATGGGCTGGAGCCAGAGCGATAGTGTCTGGTGACGGATCGCCTGACTGATGATTACCCGCCAGGTTTCCATATTGTGATGACCATCCTTGTCGGGATCGGCCAGATGGCAGCCTGTCTCGTTGCTACTCTGCGCGGCACGCAGTGCTTCATCCGCAGCCGACATGAGATCCCGTGCCCCGCGGCCCGCAAACGTTCTCGCCAGCCCGGCATGCACGGCGGTATCCAGGGGCGAGGCAAGATCCGCATACACCCCGTCCAGGTCATTCACCAGTTTCCGGCACCATACACCAGCATCGGCCGGTATCGCGCCGGGCAGAAAAACGGCGAATTCGGCGCCGGTCCGGCGCCCGGCAAACGCACCCGCATGCTCCATGACAAAATCGGCAATCACGGTCGCCACTCGCAACAGCAGCTTGTCCGCTTCGCTGCGGCCATAGGCCTGGTTATACCCGGCAAAATCGGCCAACTGAATCAGAATGAGAATCCCGGGCGCAGCCCTTTCCTCGGATTCCACTTCCACTTTCAGGCGCTGGTCAAAGGCACTCCGGCTGGCCAGCCCTGTGACCGAATCCTCGTTATTGACCCGCCGCAGGTGCTGAATGAGCTTGGCCTGCCCCTCGAAAAGCTGGCCCAGATCATCCGCCATCTGGTTCATGGCGTCGGTCACCTGATTGATTTCACGAGTCGACTTGATCGAAACCCGCTTCCTGAAATCCCTCTGGCCAAGGGCTTTTGCCTGATCCTCCAGGGCGTGTAACGGACGCAGGGTGCGGCGAAGCAGGAGAAAAACTGCAAACAACCCAATTCCACCGATGATCGCAGTACTGGTAGTCAGCCCGATCGTGATTCGCCACAGATCCTCGTAAGCCCGGCCGGGGTGGCTGATCACCTGAACAGTCCCGAGCCGACTCCATCCGCGGACCACTTCCGCCTCCGCTACCGGCAGGGGAAGGTCTGCGAAGGAGCGGAACCATGACGGCACAGCCACTTCATTGAGGGTCATCGCGCGCCCGGCAATCTGTTCGTTCTGGTGATTGAGATAGCTGACTGACAGGTATCGCCCGCTATCGAAGACCGCATCGATCAGTGAGGCGGAAGCAACCGGATCGCGACCGTCGATGGCGTTGGACAGTGACAGGCCGATGGCGGTTGCCCCGTCGCGGGCATGGCCGGCGAGCTGATCCGAGACATAATCCCTGAAATACCCGTAGCTGGTAATGAATACCGCCACCAGCAGGGTGACCAGCAAACTGCCGGTCAACACCAGAAGCAGCGTTCGCAGGGTAACCACGCCCTGCTGCTTCCGCGTTATGGTGGCTTGCTTCCGTGCCATGGGGGAGCTTCTCCGGATTGGCTGTGAGCCAGCCGGCCAGGCGATTGTGACCTGCACCGCAGAGTTGACAAACATTTACATAGCGCAACCTACGCCGACAACATTAAACACTATAGACTCTGTAAGGAGTCTAAGCTTGAAATCGTCCACACCGGGGAAGGACGATCAATAACGAAAAAGAGGCAGGCCCGCGCACCATGAACGACGAAAGCCAGAAAGAAAAACTCAGGCAGCATTTCGCCCGCCGTGTAACAACCCAGGCCCGGGTTGTTCTGGACACCTGGCAGAAAATTCACGAGGACCGGGACAAAGCCGCCGCCCATCGAAGCGAGTTCGCAGCGGCTGCTGACAAACTGGTGCGTTACGCCCAGCGTTTTGAAATGGATAGTCATGCCAGGGCGGGGCAGACCACGTTGAAACTGATCGAACAGTGGGAACCGGGTACGGCACTGGACGACAGCCTTGAGAGGCAACTGCAGGATGCCATCGAAACCCTGTCCCAGAGCACCCTGCGCAGGACCGACCTGAACAGTTCCGAGTCGCCTCATCAGTTCCGCCGCACCCCGGTCTACATTGCTCTGGCCAACCAGGAAATGGCAGGCCGCCTGATCCGGCAACTGGAATTTTTCGGATTTCGGGCCTCGGCCTTTGCCAGCGCTGAAGAACTGACTGAGGCCTGCGCACTTCACAAGCCCGAAACTATCCTGATGGACGTCAATTTCGGTGGGTCACCCAACGCCGGCATTACCACCATCGAGCGCCTGCAGGAAAGACACGACACGCCCATACCCATAATCTTCATGAGTGACGAGGACGGCTCCATAGAGACCCGTCTGCAGGCTTCCCGCTGCGGTGGGGAAGAGTTCTTCTATCCGGCTGTCGACCCCGGCCAGTTGATTGAAAAAATCGAAACCTACACCCACGGCAACACCGTGGAGCCCTACAAGGTTCTGGTTCTGGACGACTCCCGGGCCCAGGCCAAGTACATGGAAACAGTGCTGAAAAAGGCGGGCATGACCGCCCACATCATCACCGACCCGATGCAGATCATCCACGCTCTGGAGGAGTTTTCTCCGGAGATCATCATCCTGGACATGTATATGCCCGGCTGTACCGGTATGGAAATCGCCCGGGTGATCCGCCAGCAGGACCGCTTCCACAGCGTGCCTATCATTTACCTGTCTGCCGAGGAAGACGTCAGTAAACAGCTGCACGCCATGAGCCTCGGGGGCGATGATTTCCTGACCAAGCCAATTGACCCCAAGCACCTGGTAGCCACCATCCACAATCGTGGGCGGCGCGCCCGGTCGCTGCTGGCGTTGATGATTCGCGACAGCCTGACCGGCCTGTTCAACCACACCCACACCCTGCACCTCCTCGACCAGGAAATCGTCCGGGCGTGTCAGAAAAACCAGCCACTGTGCTTTGCGATGATCGATATCGACTACTTCAAGAAGGTGAACGACACCTTCGGTCACCCGATCGGCGACCGGGTATTGCGGAGCCTGTCGATGTTTCTCAAGCAGCGCCTGCGCAAGACCGACCACATTGGCCGATATGGCGGGGAGGAATTTGCCATCATCCTGCCCAACACTCGCCCAAGCGATGCCCGCAACGTTCTTAACGAAATCCGTGAGCGTTTCTCCGAGCTGCAGCAGCCGGCCGGCGACCGCGAATTCAACGTCACCTTCAGTTGCGGCATCGCAGCCTGGAATGACGACACCTCCCAGGCATTGTGCGAACGGGCAGACCGGGCGCTATACAGCTCCAAGGAACTTGGCCGCAATTGCGTAACCCTGGCTGACTCTTAATTGTGGGCCGTCCAGGCCCACCCGCACTTCACCCCGCCCCCCAGAAACCACCGGTTGCCTTACCCGCAGGGCGCCACGGACAATTTTGCCTCGGACATGGATCAGGCCCTGCCCGGCTGCTACCTTTTATGAAACCAACGTCGTATAGAAGTTCGCGCGGCTGTTCACGACAATGGTTGGCATCAGCGGAAAGATCCCATTTCGATTCATTTGCCGTTTTTTTACGACCAATGGACAACAGGGAAGATTGTCAAAAAGTGTTGATCTGAGCAAAACAAGCACGCACCATTGGGGGAACATGCCGTTAAATTCGGCGATCCTGTAAAAAGACACCAAGGCAGACAGAACCATGTCGACAATTCTCGTGCTCCATGGCCCCAACCTGAACATGCTCGGCACACGCGAGCCGGAGGTCTATGGCTACGAGACACTGGCAGATATTGACGACCGTTTGCGCTCCCAAGCGGCAGAGCAGGGACATCACCTGCTCCACCTGCAATCAAACGCCGAATACGAACTGATTGAACGGGTTCACGAGGCCCGGGCGGAAGGCGTGGATTTCATCATCATCAATCCGGCTGCTTTCACCCATACCAGCGTTGCCCTGCGGGATGCCATGCTGGCTTCGGGAATTCCTTTTATTGAAGTGCATCTTTCCAACGTGCATGCACGGGAACCGTTCCGGCATCACTCCTATTTCTCGGATATCGCCGAAGGCGTTATCTGTGGGCTGGGCAGCCAGGGGTACGATCTCGCACTCCAGGCAGCCCTGAAACGCATTCACTGATAGACCTGACACAACGGGACTGGACTGACTATGGATATTCGCAAAATCAAGAAACTGATCGAGCTGCTCGAGGAATCTGACGTCGAGGAGCTGGAGATTCACGAGGCGGACGATTCGGTTCGTATCTCCCGCCGCCGTGAGCCGGCCGCCGGCACCCAGTATGTAAGTCATTACCCGGCACCAGCGCCTGCACAGCAGCCAGCCCCGGCCCCGGCGGCGTCTGCCCCGGAGTCTGAGGAGCCATCAGCGCCAGCGGGTCCGTCCGGACACACCGTGAAATCACCCATGGTGGGTACGTTCTATCGCTCGCCGTCTCCCACCGCCAAGGCGTTTGTGGAAGTTGGCCAGACCGTCAACGTGGGTGATGTCATCTGCATCGTGGAAGCCATGAAGATGATGAACCAGATTGAGGCCGACAAGAGCGGCACAATCCAGGACATCCTGGTCGAGAATGGCCAGCCGGTTGAGTTTGACCAGCCCCTGGTCGTCATTTCCTGAACGCGGTGATAGCTACTCATGGCCATGTTAGAGAAAGTTCTGATCGCAAACCGGGGTGAAATTGCCCTCCGGATTCTGCGCGCGTGCAAGGAGTTGGGCATCAAGACCGTGGCGGTGCATTCCCAGGTTGATCGCGACCTGATGCACGTGCGCCTCGCTGACGAGTCGGTATGCATTGGTCCCAACAGCGCCACCGACAGCTACCTGAACATTCCAACCATCATCAGCGCCGCCGAGGTCACCGATTCCGTGGGCATCCACCCCGGCTACGGTTTCCTTGCCGAGAACGCCGATTTTGCCGAGCAGGTGGAAAAGAGCGGCTTCCGCTTCATCGG
>JAWWAT010000030.1:0-16400 GCA_033721635.1 Marinobacter sp.
ACCGGCTGGGACATCCGTTTCGCAGACGAGCTTGAAACCACCCCGGCGCCGACCGCCGAGGAACGGGAAGTACTGCGCGACCTGAAAGCCCGCACCAATGCCCACCATTCCGGTCAACAGTGAGGCTCACCATGACTGACGTATTTCTCTGCCATCCCCGCCGTTCGGCCATCGGTCGTTTTGGCGGCACCCTCGCCAGTGTACGCCCGGATGACCTGGCGGCGCATATCTTCAAGGCCGTACTTGAGCAGGCCCCGGATCTGGACCCGGCGGCCATCGACGAGGTCATGATGGGCAGCGCCAACCAGGCGGGTGAAGACAACCGCAACGTGGCCCGCATGTCCGCGTTGCTGGCCGGTTTGCCCACGTCCGTGCCCGGTACCACCCTCAACCGGCTGTGCGGATCCGGCATGGACGCCGTGGGCACTGCCTTCCGCGCCATCCGCGCCGGTGAAATGGATCTGGTCCTGGCCGGCGGCGTGGAGTCTATGTCACGTGCCCCGTACGTCATGGGCAAGGCGGACAGCGCCTTCTCTCGGGGCCAGAAGATCGAGGACACTACCATCGGCTGGCGCTTCGTAAACCCGCTGATGAAGAAACAGTACGGCATCGACTCCATGCCAGAAACGGCGGAGAACGTCGCCGAACAGTTCAATATTTCCCGGCAAGATCAGGATCTCTTCGCATTCCGTTCCCAGCAGAAGACCGCAAGAGCACAACTGGACGGCGTCTTCGCCGAGGAGATAGTCCCGGTCTCCATCCCACGCCGGAAGCAGGATCCGCTGATTTTCGACACGGACGAGCATCCCCGCAGCACCACCCTGGAGAAGCTTGCCTCCCTGCCAACGCCCTTCCGTGACAACGGCAGCGTGACCGCGGGCAATGCTTCCGGCGTCAACGACGGCGCCGCCGCGATGCTGGTGGCCAGCGAAGCGGCAGTGAAACAGCAGGGCCTCAAGCCCATGGCAAAAATCCTCGGCATGTCCACCGCCGGCGTGGAACCACGGATCATGGGCATCGGCCCGGTACCCGCGGTACAGAAGCTGCTGGAGAAGCAGAACCTCAGCATCGCCGACATTGACGTGATCGAGCTGAACGAAGCCTTCGCCGCCCAGGGCCTGGCGGTTCTGCGTGAGCTGGGCATCGCCGACGACGATCCCCGGGTGAATCCGAACGGCGGTGCCATCGCCCTGGGCCACCCGTTGGGCATGTCCGGCGCCCGACTGCTGATGACTGCCGCCCACCAGCTGCAGCGCACCGGCGGCCGGTATGCACTGTGCACCATGTGTGTGGGCGTGGGTCAGGGTATTGCTACACTGATTGAACGGGTCTGACCGAAGGAGCTTCCATGTCATTTCTGAACCATAAAGGTCGTATCATCTGCTACCGCCTGCTCGGCGACAGCGAAAAGCCCCTGATGGTACTGGCGCACCCGTTGGGCATGACCCAGGGTGTCTGGGACGACATGCTGCCGGCCTTGCTGGGCAAATTTCGGGTCCTGACCTGGGACTTGCCCGGCCACGGTGCCAGCAGCGCCTGGCCGAAGGATGCCGGGGAAATCACCCCGGATAATCTTGCCCGGGAAGCCCTGACCCTGGCGCAGGTGGCCGGAGCCCAGGCCTTCCACTTTGCCGGTACGTCCATCGGCGGAGCGATCGGCCAGCAACTGGTTGCCAAATACAGCGACAGACTCATTTCGGCCACGCTGACCAACACCGGCGCCATCATCGGCACCTCAGAAGCCTGGAACCTGCGTGCCGCCAATGTTCGCGCCGAGGGTCTTGCCGCCATGGCCGGCGAGATCGTACCGCGCTGGTTCGGTCCGGCCGCCTGCAAGGAACAGCCTGCTCTGCTCGAAGGCTGGAAAGTGATCATGGGGCGCGGTGACGACAACAGCTATGCGCTGCTGTGCGAAATGCTGGGCAAGGCGGATTTTCGCGAGAAACTCCACGGCCGCGATGTGCCGTTGCTGCTGATCGGCGGCGCCGAGGACCTGGCCACACCGCCGGAGTCACTGAAAGCCCTGGCGCAATTCAGCAGCTCTCCCGATCCTGTGATTCTGGAGGGGATCGGTCACGTTCCGTCGTTGGAATGCCCGCATGCGTTCGCGGATCTGCTTCTCAAGCACCTGAGCTGACGATTTCGGACGTGCAAATAGACAGAGGGGCCAACCATCAGTTTGGCCCCTTTTTACTTTTACAGCTCGGAAGCGTTCAACCCACGCAAACCCGTCAGAAGAACGCCTGAATTCCCGTCTGAGCCCGGCCAAGAATGAGGGCATGGACATCGTGGGTACCCTCGTAGGTATTCACCACCTCCAGATTGACCAGGTGACGAGCCACCCCGAATTCATCACTGATGCCGTTACCCCCGAGCATATCCCTGGCCAGGCGGGCAACATCCAGAGCCTTGCCACAGGAATTGCGCTTCATGATAGATGTGATCTCAACAGCGGCTGTGCCATCGTCCTTCATTCTTCCAAGCCTCAGGCAACCTTGAAGAGCCAGGGTGATGTCGGTCTGCATGTCCGCCAGCTTCTTCTGGATCAGCTGGTTGGCCGCCAGCGGCCGGCCAAACTGTTTGCGGTCGAGCACGTACTGGCGGGCCGTGTGCCAGCAATCTTCGGCGGCCCCGAGCGCCCCCCAGGAAATGCCGTACCGGGCCGAGTTCAGGCAGGTGAATGGCCCCTTGAGGCCCCGGACCTCGGGAAACGCGTTTTCTTCCGGCACGAACACCCCATCCATCACGATCTCACCGGTGATCGAGGCACGCAGGCCCACCTTGCCGTGAATGGCCGGGGCACTCAGGCCTTCCCAGCCTTTCTCCAGAACAAAGCCGCGAATCTGGCCGTCGTCGTCCTTGGCCCATACCACGAATACATCGGCGATCGGGCTGTTGGTGATCCACATCTTGCTGCCGGTCAGGCGGTAGCCGCCATCCACCTTGCGCGCCCGGGTCGCCATGCTGCCGGGATCAGAGCCGTGATCCGGCTCGGTCAGGCCGAAGCAGCCGATCCACTCGCCGGAGGCCAGTTTCGGAAGGTACTTCTGGCGGGTCTCCTCGTTACCGAACTCGTAGATGGGCACCATCACCAGGGACGACTGCACGCTCATCATGGAGCGGTACCCGGAATCCACCCGCTCCACTTCCCGGGCGATCAGGCCATAGCACACGTAGTTCAGGCCACTGCCGCCGTATTGCTCGGGAATGGTGCAACCCAGCAGACCGGTCTCACCCATTTCCCGGAAAATCGCCGGATCGGTCTGTTCGTTACGGAAGGCTTCCAGCACCCGGGGGCGGAGCTTGCTTTCGGCAAACTGGTGGGCACTGTCGCGCACCATGCGCTCTTCTTCGGTCAGCTGCTGATCCAGCAACAGCGGGTCTTCCCAGTTGAAACTTGCTTGGTTGGCCATGTCGTTTGTCTCCGTTTGTGGATCTCGTCTTGTTGGTTGGCTTTCAGGCCACCTGCCGTGATGACTGCCGTGGTAATTCCAGCAGAGCCGAATACTGTCCGAGGTGGAAATCGTCATCCCCGAACTGATGGGTGAGCATCACCAGGCGCTTGGCGTGGTGTGCCAGTGAATATTCCCAGGTCATGCCGATGCCTCCGTGCAACTGTATGGATTGCTCCGCAATCAGCTCCGACGCCCGGGCGACGACAAATTTGGCGGCTGCCAGCCGGCGGCTGCGCTCGCTCGAATCCGGGTCGTCTGCCACGCATGCCGCCAGAATGGTCATAGAACGGGCCAGCTCCAGCTCTCCACGCATTTCCGCCATCCGATGCTGCAGGGCCTGGAAACGGCCGATCGGCGAGCCGAACTGCTGGCGGGTTTTCAGGTACTCCAGAGTCAGGCGGAAGGCCTCTTCCATACTGCCCAGCGCCTCGGCGCACTGGGCCGCCAAAGCCCGGCCGCGCTGGTAGGCCAGTGCCCGCCCTGCCTTGCCCACAGGGCCGATCAGGGCATCCGCCTCAACGTAGACGTCGGAGAGCTCCAGATCACAGGCCCTAGGGCCGTCAATGCAGGGGTAGCCGGTGCGAGAGACACCCTCTGCTGCCGGGTCCAGTAAAAACAGGCTGACCCCGTTTCCCTCACTCATCCGGGCGGTTACCAGAATGGTGTGGGCAATCTCGCCCCCGATAACCACTCGTTTGTGGCCACTCAGACGCCAGCCCCGTTCACAGGGAACGGCGGTGCATTCGCTGGCCTCCGAATGAAAGTGGGTGCCCGCTTCTTCGTCCGCCACCGCCAGCAACTGTTCGCCTGATGCCACCGACGGCAGGATATTCTGTCGCTGCTCCACGGAGCCAAGCTGCTGGATCAGGCCGGCCGCGTATATCTGGGAGTGCAGGTAAGGTTCGAGGCACAGGCCACGCCCAAGTTCCTTCATCACCAGCATGTTCTCGACGCCGGTGCCGCCAAAACCTTCATAGTCAGTCGCAATCGGTACGGAGGTGATGCCGAGCTCCGATAACTGCCGCCAGAACTCGGGACTGTACCCCTGGGGACTCTGGTAAAAAGCCTCTCTCTGCTCAAAGCCATAGGTGTTTCGGACCAGACGCTCAACGGTGTCTGCCAGCATCTGCTGCTCTTCATTCAATTCAAAATTCATGGCGCCCTCCTACAGCTCCAGAACCTGCTTGGCGATGATGTTCTTCTGAATTTCGTTGGACCCGCCGTAGATCGACAATTTACGCAGATTGAAATACTGGCTCGCCGGGGAGGCACTGTAATCCCGGTACAGCGGCTCGCCCTCAAAATCCGATTCCAGCTCGGGCTCCAGGAACGGCAGTGCATTGGGTCCGAGCGCCTTGCGCATCAGACCACTGATCGCCTGCCGGATCTCAGAGCCCTGGATCTTCAGCAACGAACTCTCAGCGCCCGGTACGCCGCCATCGCGGGTAGCGGCCAGAATCCGCAGGGTGCTCATCTCCACCGCCATCAGGCGCATTTCCACCTCGGCAATACGGGCGCGGAACAGCGGATCGTCAATCAGTGGCCGTCCGGCCACGGTCTCAGCGCTGGCAATGTCTTTCAGGTGGGCAAGAGCCGCCTTGGAGAGTCCGATGCCGGCCTGGCCAGTGCGTTCGTGAGTGAGCAGGTACTTGGCACAGGTCCAGCCCCTGTTCTCCTCGCCCACCAGGTTTTCCACCGGCACCCGGACGTTGTCGAAAAACACTTCGTTGACCTCGTGCTCACCATCCAGGGTGATGATCGGTCGCACGGTAATGCCAGGCGTATCCATGTCGATAAGCAGGAAGGAAATGCCCTCCTGCTTCTTGGCTGCGGAATCGGTGCGGACCAGACAGAAAATCCGGTTGGCATGCTGGCCGAGGGTGGTCCAGGTCTTCTGACCGTTAACCACATAATAATTTCCATCGCGCTCGGCCCGGGTTTTCAGGGAAGCGAGATCGGAACCGGCCCCAGGCTCGGAATAGCCCTGGCACCACCAGTCCTCGCTGCGCAGAATCCGTGGGAGGTAGTAATCCTTCTGGGCCTGGGTGCCAAACTTGATGATGACCGGCGCTACCATATTCACGCCAAAGGCGACCAACCTGGGCGCTCCGGCAGCGGCACACTCCTCGTCAAAGATGTGCTTCTGCACCACGGACCAGCCGGTGCCGCCATATTCCACCGGCCAGTTAACCGCATACCAGCCCTGCTTGTTGAGGATCTTCTGCCAGCGCTGGTGATCCTCTTTCGAGAGTCGGCGGCCCAAACGGACTTTCTCGGCAATATCGGCCGGCAGATTCTGTTCGAGAAATGCCCGTACCTCACTGCGGAAAGCCTGCTCTTCGGGGGTGAAATGAATATCCATAATCGCTCCTGAGCTTTTAAAGGTTACCGGTGCTTCCACTCGGGCTGACGTTTTTCGAGAAAGGCTGTCATACCCTCGTTGCGATCCTCACTGGCAAAACTGGACCACAGCAGACGGCGCTCGTATTCCACCCCGGCGCGCAGTGAGGTCTCGAAGGCCTGGTTCACGGCCTCTTTGTTGATCATGGTGGCCATCTGCGAGTAACCGGCGATGTCATTGGCCAAGGCCAGCGCCTCCTCCAGCAGCCGCTCTGTCGGTACTACCCGACTCACCAGGCCACTGCGTTCGGCCTCCTCCGCATCCATCATCCGTCCCGTCAGGCACAGATCCATGGTCTTGGCCTTGCCAATGGCACGGGCAAGTCGCTGGGTGCCCCCGGCCCCGGGCAGGGTGCCAATCTTCACCTCCGGCTGTCCGAAACGCGCGTTATCGGCCGCGATCAGTAGATCGCACATCATTGCCAGCTCACAGCCGCCACCCAGTGCCAGGCCGGCCACTGCGGCTATCACAGGTTTGCGGCAGCGGGTAACGGTTTCCCAGTTCGCCGAGATGAAGCGCTCACGGTAGGCCCGGGAGAAATCCAGGGCATGGACTTCGGAAATGTCCGCACCGGCTGCAAACACCTTGTCATTGCCGGCGATGACAACCGCGCGGATGGCGTTATCCGCTTCGAGGGCTTCCAGAGCCGACGTCAGTTCGTTCATCAGCTCATTGTTCAGCGCATTGTGCACCTTCGGACGGTTGAGCCGGATGAGGGCCACAGCCTCGGACTTTTCAAGCAATATGTTGCTGTAGTTCATAACCATCTCCACTAAGAGTCGATTTCTTATAATTACCTTTATAAAGCCCTTTTATTGACTCCTCCGATTTAAAAAAGACTACACCTGAATATTTTTTAAGGCAACATGTTGACATATTATTTTGAGAAGGCGTATCTTGAAACTGACAAGGTAACGACCCGCTTTTTAGGTCAGACCTCCCAACAACAACAAACCGGACACAACAGGTGAATCAGATGGATACAGGCATCACTCTTAATCCGGAACGCCGTGCCGCCATGGTCGAGATTGGCGCATGGAACGACAAACTCATCACCGACTACCTGGACCAGGCCGTGGCCAGCACTCCAGACCGGGAAGCCATCGTCGGTTACCAGGTCACGGATGACACCCGTACCGCCCTCACCTATCGGGAACTCAATGAAAAGGTCACCCGTATGGCAGCGGGTTTGGCAGCCATGGGCATCGGGAAAGGCGATGTCGTGGCCTGCCAGCTGCCGAACTGGTGGCAGACCACGGCCCTGCACCTGGCCTGCATGCGCATCGGCGCCATCCTCAACCCGCTGATGCCTATTTTCCGGGAGCGGGAACTCCGCTTCATGCTCAAGCACGGCGAAGCCAAACTGCTGGTGATTCCCAAGGTCTTCCGGGGCTTCGATTACGAAGCCATGATCGACGGTATCCGGGCCGAACTGCCCAACCTTGAAACCCTGCTGGTGATCGGCGGAGAGGGCGAACGCAGCTTTGAACAGCGCCTTGTAGAAACTGCCTGGGAAGAAAAGCAGGACACCCGGGCCCTGTTTGCCGAGCGCCAGCTCACCGCCGACGACGCCATCCAGATCCTCTACACCTCCGGTACCACCGGCGAACCCAAAGGCGTCATGCACACCTCCAACACCCTGTTCTCCAACGTGCGGCCCTATGCGGACCGGCTGCACCTGACTCCGGATGACAAGGTGCTGATGGCCTCACCGGTGGCCCACCAGACCGGCTTCATGTACGGCATCATGATGCCGGTATACCTGGGCACCACCGCCATCCTCCAGGACATCTGGGATGCGGAATACGTTTGTAAGGTGATTGCAGCCGAGAAACCGGCCTTCACCATGGCCGCTACCCCTTTCCTGGCGGACCTCGTCAAGACCGCGCCCCAGCACGAGGGCGAACTCGATTCTCTGCGCATTTTCGTCTCTGCCGGCGCTCCGATTCCGAGCGCGGTGGTCGAGCAGGCCGGCAAGGTGCTGAAGGCGAAAATTGTCTCCGCCTGGGGGATGACCGAGAACGGCGCCGTCACCATGACTTGCCCGGAAGACCCGGCCGAACGGGCCAGCCAGTCCGATGGCAAGGTTCTGCCCTGGATGGACATCAAGGTGACCGACTTCAAAGGCAACGAACTGCCTGCGGGCGAGGAAGGCAATCTTCTGGTACGGGGCGCGAGCCTGTTTGTTGGCTACCTCAAACGACCGGAACTCTACGGCGTGGATAAAGATGGCTGGTTCAGCACCGGTGACCTCGCCCGTATGGACCAGGACGGCTACATCCGTATCACTGGTCGCACCAAGGATGTGGTCATCCGCGGCGGCGAGAACATTCCTGTCGTCGAGGTTGAGAACCTGCTCTACAAGTACCCGGGCATTGTCGATGTCGCCCTGGTGGGCTGCCCGGATGAGCGACTGGGCGAGCGGGTGTGTGCCTACGTCACCCTCGACGAGAACGCCACCGGGCTGACCCTCGACAACATCAAGAATTACCTGATGGAACAGAAACTCTCCAAGAGCTATCTGCCCGAATATCTGGAGGTGATCGAAGCCATGCCCCGCACCGCCTCCGGCAAGATCCAGAAATTCAAGCTGCGTGAGCAAGCCAAAGAGGTGCACCTCGAACCGGCCCAACGCGGTTAATCCCATTGATCTACCCGTAACAGGAGCAAGTCATCATGAGAGGACTCAAGGAAAAAACTGTCATTGTCACCGGTGGCGGAGGCGGCATCGGCCGCGCCGTATGCCAGCGCTTTGCCGAGGAAGGCAGCCTGGTGGCCGTCCTCGATCGTGACGGGAATGCGGCCCAAGCCACAGTGGACCTGATCTCCGAGGCTGGAGGCAAGGCCAAAGCCTACGCCGCCGATATCACCGACTATGCCGCGATCACTGAGACCGTGGCTGCGATAGAAAGCGAACTGGGCGTACCTACGGTGCTGGTAAACAACGCCGGTTTCGATCGCTTCATGCCCTTCCTGAAGACAGAGCCGAAACTCTGGGACCAACTGATTGCCGTGAACCTCACTGGTGCCCTGAATATGCATCACGTGGTGCTGCCGAAAATGGTCGCCGCCGGCGGCGGCAAGGTCATTAACGTGGCCTCCGACGCTGCCCGTGTCGGCTCCTCCGGTGAATCCGTTTACGCCGCCTGCAAGGCCGGCCTGGTGGGCTTTAGCAAGACTGTGGCCCGGGAGCTGGCCACCAAGAACGTATGCCTGAACGTGGTCTGCCCCGGCCCCACCGACACCGCCCTGCTCAAAGGCGTCGCAGATACCGCCCCGAACCCGGAAAAGCTGCTGGAGGCCTTCCGCAACGCCGTGCCCATGAAGCGCCTGGCGCAACCGGAAGACTACCCCGGCGTCATCGCCCTGCTCGCTAGTGACGATGCCAACTTCATAACCGGCCAGGTCATCAGTGTGTCTGGCGGCCTGACCATGGCCGGCTAAGCGACCAGCTACATGATTTAGGAGAACGCACCATGAATTACGAAGACATTCTGTACGACGAAAACAACGGCGTCGCCACCATCACCATCAACCGGCCGGACCGTTACAACGCCTTCCGGGGCCAGACCTGCATGGAGCTACTGGACGCCTTCAACCGCGCCGGCTGGAACAAGGACATCGGCGTCATCGTGTTCACCGGTGCCGGAGACAAGGCGTTCTGCACCGGCGGTGACCAGGGCGCGCATGAAGGCCAGTACGACGGTCGCGGCCTGATCGGCCTGCCGGTGGAAGAACTGCAGCGCACCATCCGCGAAGTACCCAAGCCGGTGATCGCCCGGGTCAACGGCTTTGCCATCGGCGGCGGCCACGTGCTGCACGTGATCTGTGACCTGAGCATCGCCTCGGAAACCGCCATCTTCGGACAGGTCGGACCCAAGGTTGGCTCGGTCGATCCCGGTTTTGGCACCGCCTACCTGGCGCGGGTTGTCGGTGAGAAGCGCGCCCGGGAAATCTGGTACCTGTGCCGCAAGTACAGCGCGCAGCAGGCGTTGGAATGGGGCCTGGTCAATGCTGTGGTCCCGCCCGAGCAGCTGGACGAAGAGGTACAGAAGTGGTGTGAGGAAATCCTGGAGAAGAGCCCCACGGCCCTGACCATCGCCAAGCGCTCCTTCAACGCCGACAGCGACAACATTGCCGGCATTGGCGCCCTGGGCATGCAGGCCCTGAGCCTCTACTACGACACCGACGAGTCCAAGGAAGGCGTCAAAGCCTTCAAGGAAAAGCGCAAGCCGGACTTCCGGAAATTCTACAAGTAAGCCGATCGACCCGGTGGTCACGCACCGCCGGGTCACAGACAACGCCCGGAGAACACCATGAATTTCGGATTCAATGAAGAACAGAACGCGATTCGCGAGGTTGTGGCCCGTTTCAGCGCCGAGGTGCTGGCTCCGGGCTATCGCAAGCGGGACCAGGAAGGGGTCATCGAAAAGGCAGTTATCCGCCAGCTCGGCGAGATGGGGCTGCTCGGCGGTGAGCTGCCCGAGGAATTCGGTGGCAGCGGCATGGACTGTGTCACCAGTGGCCTGATCATCGAGGAAATTTCCAAAGGGGATTTCAACGTTGGCTACATTCCCCTGCTGACCTCCCTGAACGGCCAGATCATTGCCAGCCACGCCGCACCGGACCTCGCAAAAGAGTGGCTGCACGGCATGACTTCCGGCCAGAAGGTGGCCTGCATCGCCCTGACCGAACCCCACGGCGGGTCCGACGCCGCCAACCTGCGCCTGAAAGCCGAGAAAAAGGGGGACGTCTACGTGCTTAACGGCGAGAAAACCTCCATCTCCATGGCCGACCAGGCCGATGTGGCGGTGGTGTTCGCACGCACAGGCACAGTGGAACAACGGGCCTCCGGCATCAGCGCGTTCCTGGTGCCCATGGACAGCCCGGGCATCACCACAACCCGCTTCGAAGACAACGGCCAGCGCGCCATCGGCCGAGGCTCGATTTTCTTCGATAACGTGGAAGTGCCCACCATCAACATGATGGGCGACGAGGGTAAAGGCTTCAAACAGGTCATGCAGGGCTTCGATTATAGCCGCGCCCTGATCGGCCTGCAGTGCCTGGCCGTAGCCCAGCAGTCGCTGGATGAAACCTGGCAGTGGCTGACCGAACGTACTGCCTTCGGACAGAACCTGTCTGCGTTCCAGGGCCTGACCCACCCGCTGGCCGAATACCAGACCTACGTTCATGCCGCCCGCATGCAGTGCTACCACGCGCTGTGGCTCAAAGACAACAATCTGCCCCATAACGCCGAAGCAGCCATGAATAAGTGGTGGGGGCCGAAACTGGCATTCGATGTTGTGAAACAGTGCCTGTTGGCTCACGGCCACACCGGCTGGGGCGAGGACCTGCCGTTTGCGCAGCGTCTGAGAGACGTTCTTGGCCTGCAGATAGGCGATGGCACAGCTCAGATCATGAAAAACATTGTTGCACGGGAATATCTGCCGAAGTAAGCAAATTGATCACCCTTACAACAGTAACGAGAACCCAAACCAAAAAAGTATCGTAGCGGAGTTAGAACAATGAAAAATACAAAAAAGCTTCTGCCCTCAGTCGTTGCCTCAGCTCTAATTGCAGGTACCGCCCAAGCAGCAATTTCTGGAGACACAGTTAAGCTGGGTTACCTCGCTGACATGTCCGGCACTTACCGTGACCTTGCCGGCCCGAACGGTCTTAAAGCCATGGAAATGGCTGTTGCCGACTTCGGCGGGACAGTAAACAATGCCAAGATCGAGGTGGTCAGTGCCGACGATCGGAATAGCCCTGATGTTGCATCCAGCACCGTTCGCCGCTGGGTAGAAAACGACGGAGTCGACATGGTTGGCGGGTTGGTGGCCTCTTCTGTGACAATCGCCACCACCAAGATCCTTGAAGAGAACAACAAACTGGCACTGATCTCCGGGTCCGCAGCCTCAAGCATCACCAACGAACACTGCACCGCAAATCATATTCAGTACGTCTATGACACCTACGCACTGTCCATTGGCACCCCAACCGCGATCGTTCAGGAAGGCGGCAAATCCTGGTACATACTGACCGCAGACTATGCCTTCGGTCATGCCATGGAGGCGGACGTCACACGGGTTGTAGAAGCCAATGGCGGTGAGATTCTGGGAAGCATCCGCCATCCATTCCCAACGCCGGACTTTTCCTCGTTCGTCCTTCAGGCCCAGGCTTCAGGAGCCGACGTCATTGCTCTGGCGAACGCCGGTGCAGATACCACCAATGCGATCACCACCGCCGCAGAATTTGGCGTAACCCAGTCAGGTCAAACCATTGCTGGCCTTGTCGTCTTTATCAGTGACATTCACGCCCTGGGTCCAGAAGCGGCCCAGGGACTGCAACTGACTACCGGTTGGTACTGGGACATGAACGACGAAACTCGTGAATGGTCTGATCGTTTCATGGAAGAAACCGGGACCCGGCCAACTATGGTGCATGCGGGCATCTACTCCAGCACGATGCAATATCTAAAGGCAGTGGAAGCTACTGGCTCGGATGACGCCCAAACTGTCCGCCAGCATCTGATAAAGACTCCGATCAACGACATGTTTGCCAAAAACGGTCGTATCCGTGAAGACGGCCGCATGGTTCATGACATGTATCTGGCAGAGGTAAAAACACCGGAAGAATCTACCGGCGAGTGGGATCTGTACAAGATCGTTCGAACTATTCCCGGCGACGAAGCGTTCCGCCCGCTGTCCGAGAGCAAATGTAAGCTGATCAATAACTGAGTGAAGACTGCGACGACGGAGTTTCCTGCGAGATCGCAGGCAACTCCGGAATCCAGGTGCCCTATTCCTCCGCAGTAATGCAAGAAAGTGCGGAAGATCACCCCGGATCTATGTGAAGATATCGTTGATGAATAGACTCAACCGTCTTGCAAACCATTCTTTACCAACGGGATACGAAATGATCGTCAACGAATCCGGAGGCATTCCCAACCGCCTGTTTTTCCGTCTGTTCCAGACCGGAAACATTCTGCAGCGCCAGGTTCAGAATGAAATGGGCATCAGCGCCGTGCAATGGGCGGTATTGGGTGCATTGTCCCGGGAAGGATTCGAAAACGGCACCTCATTCAATCAACTCAAAGAGTATCTGTACGTCAGTCGCCAAAACCTTGATGGCGTCCTTAAGCGAATGGAAAGGGATGGGCATGTCGTCCGGATACAGGATCCCCAAGACCGCCGAGCAAGACTGGTAGTACTTACCGAATCTGGTCGAACGTTCTGGAACCGGCTGCAAGACACGATTGCCGAGTTTTACAGACAGGCCATGCAAGGGATGAGCTTTGACGACAGTGTCAGTCTCCTTCATCTTCTGAAAAAGCTTCAGCACGAACTTATTGATATTTCGCTTGAGTCGACCACCCAAGAGCAATAATCTACAAAGCGTCGCAGTCTACCCTCTTTGCTGACTAACGTAATGCGACCCGATATCGAGTGGTTAGCAAGACGGACTTTTCGAACTCCGGGTCCACCAAATAAGGGGGACAGGGCCACATTCTCACCGCTCCTCAGGACTCTGAGCAGGCGAAAGTAGCCAAGACGAGAAAAGGAGTCTAGCTGCCAGAATACGCTTTGGTCGCAAAGCGGACATTCGAGATGGAGCAAGCCGCTCTGTTTAATCGACCTGCAAGATGAACATCTCATAACCAAACTCACCTAGATACTGGTCAATAATTCCAATTTCTCGATCAATGTCGTTCAGCGCCACCGATTCTGCCATCTGAGGCTTCAACTCATTGAGGCGTGAACGCAAAGGTTCATAATAGTTTGCCCATGCCTGCGGGCTCAGGGAAAAATGATCAATGACCGTATATCCCACGCGCCGGATTTGTTGCTCACGAAAAGAAACTGATTGCATGTCAGGATATTCTTGATGCCAAAAGTCCACGGCGGTCTGACTTGGCCTGTCTGTCAGCCAAACCAAATCACTAACCACAATGCAGCCTTTTGGCTTCAAGAGTTTTTTCCAGGTTTTGAGCGCTTTTTCAAAGCCCATGACGTAGGCCGAACCTTCTGCCCAGATGAGATCAAAGCTACCGGCCTGGAATGGCAAATCCGTCATACTTGCGCATTCGGTGCTGACTCGGTCTTGAAGGCCTTGCTCAACAAGCCGTTGGTTTAACGCCTCTAGTGCGCTTGCTTCATTGTCTACGGCCACGACCTGAGCCTGAGTATTTTCGGCAAGTATGAGGGTAGCAAGGCCCTTGCCACAGCCAATATCAACCACTTGGGTCGGCACCATAGGCACTCGCGACAGAGCTTTGACAGTATCTTCTTCAGAACCTGGCCCCCACCGGTCAAGGCCCTGGAAAACGGCCATAAAGTCGGCCATGTATTGGTCATGTTGATTCATATCTTTAGATAACCATTTCAAATGCAAGGCCTGCCGCTCACTGAAGCCTTGCTGTTTAATCCAATCCAAATAGGCGTCGGGTGCGACCCGATCAGTTACCTGGTGCCAGGAACGCAATGAGCCTTTACCGAGCAGTGCAGAAAGCAAGCGACTGGCTTTCTGCTTTGCTTCGATCTCAGCATTCAACTGCAACACTCTGCGTTGCAGCGTGTTCCGATCGAGCTTGCCTTCGAGGCACTCCTTGCACTCTTGGAGGCTCAGTCCTCCAGCTTGTAGCTGTTGCAACAGTCGAAGCCGTTGTAAATCCTGTTCCCCATAAAATCGATATCCGTTCGACATGCGCTTGCTAGTGATTAGTTCTTTCTTCTCGTAATACAACAAAGTTGATCTTGATAGACCGAGCTGTGCAGCCAGCTCTGAGATTCGATACATGGCACCCCCAACTTTGCTGCGAAAGATAGAAGGTAAACTATGAAGTTATAGACGGGTCAACAGTGAGCGTCGCTTTGATTCAACGGACAGTGTCTCGACAGCCAGTCCAATGTCCGCTTTTGTTTAGCTGAGTTCAGAGGATACCCTGGTCGCAAAGCGAACGTCTAAATTGACCACAAAGCGGACCTTTCTGCCGGACTGCTTGAACCCGTCTCCTCCCCCTTCGATTCACTGAAGACCTGGCGCCACTGTAATATTTTGCGAAACACGAATGGGCGGAAAACTGCTAATCAGCAGTGCAACTAAAACGGGGACGTTTACATTGGCGCCCGGCTACGGTAATTACTGGTGGGGCCCCATCCATTTTCCCAGCATCACGCCCGAGAGCGACGATATTGAGGGTTTGTTCAAGGGGCTGCATGAGTGGCTCACGACCGCGCTGGCCGTGGTGGCGATCGGACAGGCGCTGGGCGGCGCAGCGCCATTATTTCTGGCTCAAGGACGACGTGCTCAGGAGGATGTTGCCGTTATGGCAAAAAGACTGACAGCCGCAGCCCTGGCACTGCTGCTCATGCCGGGCCTGGGCCTGGCCAACTGCTACAGGGCCAACGGAGACGACGGCGAGCTGCGCTTCACCGGCGTCGCCGAGGGAGACGAAGTTGCCGGATCGTTCCACGAGTTCTCCGTTTCGCTGTGCATGGATGGCAACGACCTGGCCACGGCAGACATTGAAGTCACCGTTCAGACGGCCTCGGTCGATACCGGCGACAGCATGCGCGACAGTGAACTGCGTGGTGATCACTTTTTCAATGTCGGGGACGATCCGGAAGCGACCTGGGTCAGTTCCCGGGTCGCTTCGGACGGAGATGGCTTCGTGGCTCAGGGGACCTTGACGTTGCGGGGTATCGATAAAAACCAGGCCGTCAGACTCCGTCTATCCGACGGGGAACCGCCGGTCCTGACCGGCAGCGCCAACATCCTGCGTCTGAAGTGGGGGGTCGGAACGGGCGACGATTACCAGGACACGGACTTCATCCGCAACCGCGTCGATCTTGAATTCGAACTCCGGCTCCAGCCCTACTCCGAGGGCTGAAGCCGCGCCGCGATATTCGTTGCGGCGATGAATGAGATCCACCGACTCGGCAATCTCGGCCAGGTCCATCGTCCAGTCCAGCGCGGAATCTCCGACGCAAGGAAAGACATTGGTGAATATCTGATGGACTACTACAACCGGCAGCGCCCTCACACATTCAATGACGGCATGCCACCTGTGGTCGCGGAAGAAAAACTTAAAATACTGTCCGGGATTAGTTGACCACTACATTAGCCCGAACCACGATAAACGTTCAATCAGTTCTTTTGCAGTCGCATCGAAGGGGACACTCAAATAGCGCTCAGTCGGTTCGCCAATCGAACGTTCGCTTTTGTTTAGGGGCGAACATTTTTTGAGCCCCCGAGCAAAAGAAGCCATCATCAAGTTATGGCTTTGGACGTTCGAGGCGAGACGTCTAGCTGGAATACCTATGTGAAAAACGAGGTCTGGAAGGCTCCGAAGGCAGGATCATTGGTTCGAAGCCGATTGGGCGAATCCGGTCCCGGCTCCACAACATGCCGGAACCGATTCCCCCTGATTCACGATTTAGTTGTAAGAGACAATTGTCTCTGCGGAAATTTCGTTTTCATCAAAGACATTCAGGTCCAGATCACCCGAAACGCTCACGAAATCTCCTTCCTCGATTTGTACAACG
>JAWWAT010000031.1:0-16336 GCA_033721635.1 Marinobacter sp.
ATCCTTTTTGCTCTCCTGATCGCCATCCCCGCGCCTTTGGTGCTGGCTCTGTTGCTGTCATTCACACCCGAGCCGCTTCGCCTGATCGCTGCAGGCCAACTTGTAGAGGCGCTGGGTAGTAATCGTGGCATCGCCGCCTACATTATCTCGCTGATCGTTTTCGGCATTGCGGGCTTCCTGGCCATTGCGTTGTCCGTCAAGAAACCGACCGAGAAGCAAAGCGCATCACGGCCGAACAACCGTGCACCCAGCCAGAACAATGACGACGATGATGATGGCTATGACGAAAGCAGCCCTGAGGGCAATGAGGAAGGCACCGTCAAGTGGTTCAACGTGAAAAAAGGCTTTGGCTTTATTGTGCGCGATAGTGGCGACGAGGTTTTCGTACACTTTCGTGCGATTCGTGGCCGCGGTCGCCGGGTTCTGCGCCAGGGTCAACTGGTTCGCTTCAATGTTGTGGAAGCAGACAAAGGTCTTCAGGCCGACAACGTGTCCATCCTGAGCGACTGATTCGTCCACTGACACCAAAGAGGCAGCCCCCGGGCTGCCTCTTTCAGTTCCAGACGACCTTTTGTTCGCCGCGGTGGTCCAGGCGCCACCACTTTTCATCCTCTACCGGCTCGCCTTCTTTCCAGTCTCCCGGGCTGCAACGGATCTCGGTATCCATGGCCCGCCAGGCACTGCGCGCGCAGTCAAGGTCACTGTTCCAGGGCACCTTTGGCCCCTCAAGGACCAGTGAAGTGAACCGTTTGCCGAATGCCCCCGGATAGAGGGATATCCGGATTCTCTCGCCGTCGAAGCGGGCAAAACCCTTAATCACGGTTGTTACTTCACGGTCATCAAGCTGCAGTTCGTCAAGGTGGCTCTCAAGCCACCCGGAAACCGCCCCCGGCTCCAGATCACGAATGTAAATTTCCAGATCCTGCACCCGCTGACTCTCCATCCTGATTATTACAATGCCGCACATAGTGAACCGGCCCGGGCCGGGCTGCAACCCAGCGTTCCAGTTCCTGCCGCAAATCTTCAATGGATAGCTGCCGAAGCTTGCCGGCGGCTTTTCGTTCATGCCAGGCAACTTCTGCAGCCACGCGATAGAGTTGAATTTCACCCAGCGAAGTCTCGATGTCATCAAGCGGCTCTTTCCGCGCCAACGCAACCAGGGACTGACGCCTGAGAGTATCAGCCTGTCCCGCCAGGGCCACTGCCTCGGCCGGGCCTCTTCGAGCAACCAGGTTCAGCCGGGCGGCCGCCCTTTCCAGCCACTGCAGCATTCCGCCCGGCGTGCTCACGCACCGGCTCCGGCGAGAAGCGGCAAACAGGATCGCTGACCGGGGCACCTGCACCTTCCACTGTTTCTCGATGGCTGCCTGGTGGGCTGTCAGAATGGCCTGACGCTGAACCTCGCTTGAAATCGGCATATCAAAGGTGTCGAGGGTGCGGCCCATACGGTGCTGGAGCGATTCCACGGGACTGCTCTCGCGGGGCCCCTCAGGCCCCAGCAGAAGTATTGGACCTGCCCATTGCAGCACCAGCGCTGAGGCCAGCCCATCAGGAAGATCCATCAGCGCTATCAGGTCCGCAGGCGATATATTGTCCAGTACCAGTACCGGCCAGCGTGGCCGATCCTCACTCGGCCCGCTCTCCAATGGGACCTCCGGAAGAACCGGAAGATCACTGGCCATAATCTCCGCTTCACGCCTGAGATCCAACTCGACATAATCCTGCTCCAGTACTGGAAGCAGCGTTTGTAGCCACGCGGTCTTCCCCGCTCCACGCTCGCCACGCACCCAGATCATGGCTGACCGGGACGCCGCCAGACCGATCGCGACATCCTCCGCCAGCTCAACCCATGCGGAGTCTGCCACCACCACGGGCGCTCTCTGGAGTTCTTCAATCGGCGCCGGCTCCCGCTGCTCGGAAGAATCCGGCCAGTGTGGGACCAGCTCAAAAACCGCCACATAGGCTTTCTCCTGCAGCCGCTCCGCGTGGCGAACCAGTGCCCCCAACAGTTGCGACCATCCAAGCCATGGCGAATCGCTGGTTTCCCGCGCGGCCGCAAACCAATACATCAACTGGGAAGATAATTGCCCCTCGCCGCCGACCTCCGTCACTATGGGCTGCTCGCACTGAATAGTGCGGGTGAGCTCATCCATATCCACGCCGCAGCCGCGCAAAAAACGGACGATAGCGGGTGCGTAATCCAGCAGGGCAAGCAGGTAGTCTTCAACGGTAATCACCGAGCCACCGCGACGCTCAACACTCTCGCGGGCTCGTAACAAAGCGGTCTGGCACTGGGGATCCAGGCATCCTTGCCAATCGTCCATCAAACTTCTCCATGTTATGAATGCATCATCCTGATGCGAAAACTATATTGCAGACCGCTACTATATCACGCTCGAGGTCCCTGTGGCGGCCCGCCTGCGGGCTTACCAGGTACCAGTGTTTTCCATGCTGGCCCAGGGTTCTTTCGGTGACAGTGGCTCGCCTTTCTGCAGAAGCTCGATCGAGATGTTATCCGGCGTACGGATAAAGGCCATATGGCCATCACGGGGTGGACGATTAATCGTTACCCCATTGGCTTTCAGGTGCTCACAAAGGGCATAAATGTCATCCACCCGGTAAGCGAGATGGCCAAAATTGCGCCCGCCGGTATACTCTTCCGGATCCCAGTTGTAGGTAAGCTCAATCATCGGTGCCCGGTCCTCTCGGGCACGGACTTCGTCTTCCGGCGCAGCCAGAAATACCAGGGTGAATCGGCCTTTGTCGCTGCTCTTGCGATTGATCTCAACCATACCCAGCAGATCGCAAAAGAAATGCAGTGTCTCATCCAGGTTACTCACCCGGATCATGGTGTGAAGATATTGCATGACGCCTCCTTCAGAACTGTATTGATCATCGTGCCTTGCGTTCAGTTTACGGTATTCTGACCATATGGATGCAAAAACAACGCTCTACTCTACTTCAGGCCTGACCACCCCGGCAGTCCGGCATCTTGCCTGGCTGTGCCGGGCGCCCCAGCTGCTGCAGTCACCACTGACGTTTGAGCCGGGCCGTTACCTCCCTGGTGGTATTACAGAACAACTTCAGACCTGGGATCAAAACCCGGAAACGGCACCTGCTCTGCTGAGAGAAACACCCCAGAAGCGGCTTGGATTCTATTTCGAGCGGCTTTATCGGATTTTGCTGGAAGACCTGCTGGGCTGGGAGGTGCTGCTTCAGAACCAACAAATCCAGTCCAACGGTCGAACCATTGGAGAGCTGGATTTCGTGGTGCACAATCGCTCTGAGGATCGAATCGAGCATCACGAAATTGCCATCAAGTACTACCTGGGGGTTCCGGAGCAAAGCGGGGAAACGCGGTGGTATGGCCCGAATGCCAAAGACCGTCTGGATCTGAAAACAGACCGGATGTTACACATGCAAAGCCAGCGAACCGCGTTGCCCGAAGCTCAGGCATTGCTGGCAGATGCTGGGATCGAAGGGCCTGTCGTTCCCCGGGTATTTATGCCTGGATACCTGTTTTACCCGACCGAGACTCAGGTTATCGCTCCTGAGTCCGTGCCCCCCAGTCACCTGCGCGGCCAGTGGTGTTATCTGTCCCAGGTTGAGCCTTCGAGCCTTCCCGGATGGGTGGTCTTGAACAAGCCCCACTGGATTGGCCCATGGCGCCAGGAAGAGCCTCCTCAGACTGATGCCATGACGGCTGCGCTGAATACCATCAATCGCCACGGCATTCCGCTATTGTTCGCAAAGCTCGAAAAAAATTGCGCGAGCGGTTTGTGGCAGGAAACCAATCGCCTGTTTGTGGTACCCGAAAGCTGGCCGTGATGAACAATCAGGTGTCAATCAGGTCTGCCGCCCAAGGAGGCAAGCTTTCCTGCAAGGAGCGCCACTGACCACTTTCCCAGACCGCAACGCGCATATAGGGCTGATCAAGACTCGAGTTATCAATCAGGTGCAACTCGTCTGCCAGACCGATGCACTGGCGAAGGTTCTCCAGGCTTCTTGGAATCCGTGACTCAATCTTCGCTTCGGGAACATTATGCCCACCGGACGTTACCCGGGACGCGACCCGGGCCTTGTTCAGGGATGCCAGTTCCAGGTGGAAGTAAAACAGCCGAATGCGAAATCCCGCCGCTTTGGCAGCCCCGACAAAATCCACTTTGGAAGGATGAGAAAAGACCGTTTCAAAACAGAATGTCTGACGCGCCTCCAGCAGCCTGAGCCGCTCCCTTTCGGCAACCAGGGCCGCTTCATAACTGTGCTTCTCGGGCGCGTCCGGCCAGACACTTCGGGCGATGTTGTCGGCATTCACCAGCGGAATTTTGCGACGAGCCAGAAACCGCTCATAGAACGTTGTTTTACCCGCTCCATTACCGCCAATTAACAGCCACAGTTCAGGCTGCGTTGTCACGGTCACTCAGTGCCTCAAAACGGCCGTTGCGAAACTGACCGACCGCACGGCTGCCATCGGAATATATGGCTTCCAGGTACCCTGACTTCTCGGGAGACGCCTGGTACACCGTGCGTCCCCGGCTGATAGAACGCCCCAAGTCACCGCTTTCCCGGGCCTGGTCCACCTCAGCCCAGAGGTCATCGCTGGAAATCGGCTCGGCCACCACCGGCTCCACCCTTACCTGGCGGATGCCCTGGAGAATGGCGATCAGATCCTCTGCACTCACCTCACCTGCAACAGCACGCCCTATCTCGGCCCAATACTCAATCTGCTTGGGTGTCGAGCGCCGATTGACCGCGCCCTCTGCGGCGGCGTGACGGACGAGCGAATCGTCGAGACGGACGGCGGTGGTCATGGTTACCTCCAGGGAAGATATCTATTTCACACCTCAGATTATGACACTGGTTGCATTTCGCTACAACTGAGACTAAACGTTGCAAGCAACCAGGCAGCGGCTTAACAGTTGACCCGCCCATCATTCTGCTGCAACCTAATCTGGTTTCATTATGCAACCGGAGAGAACCAGTGAGCGAATACAGGAACCGAGCCGTCGTACTCAAACAACGCCCGCAAGGCGAAATCCAACAAGGCGATCTCGTTTTGGAAGATCGGCCCGTCCGTCCCCCCAACGAGGGAGAAGTTGTTGCTCAAGTGCTCTGGCTGTCACTGGACCCCTACATGCGTCCGCGCATGAACGACGCGAAGGGTTACATGGACCCCATTGGCATTGATGAGCCCATTGTCGGCGAGAGTGTTGCCCGAATTGTGGAATCACGTTCAGACGATCTGAAGGTCGGCGATCTGGTTACCTGCTACTCGGGCTGGCAGGAATACGTTACCTTTCCAGGTGATGCGCCAATGGTTTACAAGATTCAGCAACGGGACCATGTGCCCCTGCAAGCCTACCTTGGCGTTGCAGGCATGCCTGGGCGCACAGGCTATTGCGGCCTTATGTACGTAGGCAAACCGAAAGCCGGCGAAACCGTGGTTGTCTCAGCGGCTTCCGGCCCTGTGGGCACTGTCGTTGGCCAGACTGCCAAAACAGAAGGGTGCCGGGTGGTTGGCGTTGCCGGCGGGCCTGAAAAGTGCAATTTCGTGGTCAATGAGCTGGGCTTCGACGCCTGCGTTGACTACAAGGCGGGCAACCTCGAAGCGGATCTCAAAGCGGCCTGCCCCGACGGCATCGACATCTACTTTGAAAACGTGGGTGGTGCCGTCACGCGCGCCGTTGCACCATTGTTGAATGAGGGAGCCCGGGTGCCTATCTGCGGTTTTGTCTCTGCCTACAATGCAAAAGATATGGCCAGTGTGGAGACTCCCTTCCACGTGCTTGGGGCACTTGATCCGACTCCCGAGCATCGCTTTTTCCTCGTAACCGAGTGGCAGGACCAGCATCAGGAAATCACCGACATCCTGGCCTCACGGGTTGCCTCGGGTGAACTGAAATACCGGGAGACCGTTGCCGAGGGTCTTGAAAATGCCGTTGATGCATTCAAAGGCATGCTCAAGGGCCAGAACTTCGGCAAACAGCTGGTTCATATCGCGGATTAATGGCTCTGCGTAGAGACAATGGCCAGCGTGATCAGTCAGAGATTTGCAGGAGCACCTTGCCGGTGTTCCTGTTCTCGGCGACATAGGCCATCGCGTCTTCCACCTCTTCTATTGGCCAGGCGCTATCGATCAGAGGCTCAATCTGGCCGGCTGCAAGCAGCGGCCAGACATGCCGGTACAGTGCCTGCATTACCTCGCCCTTGTCCTCCACCGTTCGGGAACGGAGAGTGGAGCCAATCAGGCGCTGGCGCTTGACCAGCATGATGCCCAGATCCACCTCGGCCATGCGACCGCCCATCAGCCCGATGAGTACGATCCGGCCATCCACGTTCAGAACCCGCTGGTCCTCGGCGATGTAGCTGCCGCCAACAGGGTCCAGAACCATATCGACGCCACCCCAGGCCGTAACGGCGCCCACAAAGGAGCCATCATTCCGGTTCCAGACACCACTGGCTCCCAGCTTGCGGCAGGCCTCCAGTTTGGCGCTATCACCGGCGGTGGCAAAGACTGGATTACCAAAGGCGGTCGCCAGCTGGATAACCGCGGTTCCGAGGCCGCTGGCACCCGCATGCAGCAGCACCCGCTCGCCCGGTTTGAGTGCCGCTTCGTGATAGAGATTCAACCATGCCGTGGCAAACACCTCCGGAATGGCCGCGGCTTTCTCGAGCGATAATCCCTTGGGAATGGGAAGAACCTGTACCGCCGGCACCACCACACGGGTGGCGTAACCGCCGCCGGTCAGCAGGGCGCAGACTTCATCGCCGGGCTTGAACTGGGTGACACCCGATCCAACCGAGGCAATACGACCACTGACTTCCAGCCCCAGAATCTCAGACGCCCCCGGGGGCGGTGGATACACACCCGCCCGCTGCATCAGGTCTGCTCGATTGATGGCTGTCCAGACAACCTCGATTTCGACGTGGTCTGCCGACGGTGCCCCCGGCCCTTCCCAGGACTCCCAGTTCAGGTTGCCGCCGGTTACCTTGATTGCTTTGATCATGTATGACGTCTCGGCCTTGCTCGTATCGGCACAGGATACCCTATGTTTTTCGAGCATTGCACAAATGACGTCTACAGATTGTCAGTCGGTCACTTCAAGATTCGATAGCCACACACTCTGATAGGGTTTCAGGGTAATCGAGCCAGACAGATCATCGATGGTCATTCCGGAAATCAGGTCCTGCCAGTGGTCGGTACCAATCAGATTAATGTCGCTCAGGGCTACTTGCTGTACCTCGTTGCTGATGTTGTGGATACAGAAGATGGATTGATCCCGGCGCATACTCTGGCGCCAGAAACCAAATAGCTGAAGCCCGAGATGCAGGGTGAACTGGGTCGCGTTCGGATGGAAGGCCGGCTGTTTACGCCGAATGGCGATCAGGCGCTTCAGCTCCTGGAATGCCTTGCTGTGATGGCTCAGAGGCTCCGCAAGCTTCTGCTCCAGGTCATCCAGTTGCCACTGACTCCGATTAATGGATCGCAGCCGACCGGTATGCTCCACCCGCTCCAGATCGTTCTCGGTGGCCAACAAACTGTGGATGTAAAACGCTGGAATCCCCTCCAGGGCCAGCATCACAGTGTGGGCGCAAACGAAGCGTTGCAGTTGCCAGTGATCCCGCCCCGACTCCGCCGTGCCCTGAAGTGCGTCGTAAAGGGCGATGTTGATTTCGTAGGGCTGGTCCCTGCCGTCCGGGGTCCGCCGATAGGACACCTTGCCTCCAAACGAATCCATGGTATTGATCAGCCGCTGTTTTTCGTCCTCAGTCAGCAGACCATCGGTGGGCCGCATACCGACGCCATCGTGGGAGGCAATAAAGTTCAGATAGGTGGTACCCATCTGCGCCGGCGGCATGCTCATCAGCCAGGTTTTCAGGTGCTTGCAGTCACCGGTAACCAGGGTATTGATCAGCAGGGGCGGCAGGGAAAAGTTATAGATCACATGGGCTTCGTTGGCGTTGCCGAAATAGGTCAGATTTTCCCGATTGGGTACGTTGGTCTCGGTAATCACAACCGCATCCGGGCTGTGATGCTCAATCAGCAGGCGCAGGATCTTGATCAGCTCATGGGTTTGCTGCAGATGGATGCACGGCGTACCCGGTTCTTTCCAAAGAAAAGCGACGGCATCGAGCCGGAAGATGATAATGCCACGCTCCAGGTAGCGCCGGATGATGGCGGCAAATTCGATAAGCACCATGGGGTTGGCAAAATTCAGATCGACCTGATCCTCACTGAAGGTGCACCAGACATAGCGCTCGCCATCATCGGTCTGAACAGGATTGAGAAGTGGCGAGGTTCGGGGACGAACGACAGCGCTCAAATCATCCCTGGGATTACCTTCGAAGAAGTAGTCTTTGCCCGGGTCGACTCGCTTGCGGAAATTTTCGAACCAGCGGCTGCGCGCCGACATATGGTTGATCACCAGATCCGCCATCAGCTTGTAATCCCGAGCAATGGTCTCGATATCCTCCCAGTTTCCGTGGGACTCGTTCACGGCGAGATAGTCCATGACCGAGAAACCGTCGTCGGAGCTGTAGGGGAAAAACGGCAGAATGTGCACCGACGAAATTGAATCTGACAGGCAATCGCCCAGGAAGCGATGCAGTGTCTGTAGCGGCTTTTCGTCCGCCCGCTGAACCGTGTCCGCATAGGTAATCAGCACCACATCCGATTCGTCCCAATTATTCTGGTGCGCAGGTGGCGGTTCCTGATTAGGCTCCAGTCCCATGGTGCTGAGCAACTGCTCCGCCAGAAAATCACAGTCCAGCGCCGGATAGACCACCTCCAGCATGGCAACCAGCTTCGCTTTCAGAGGCTGGGTCATGGCCGGTATTCCTCGTTATCCAGTTCCACCGCTTCCAGCAACTGCTCCTTGATGTCCGGAATGGCGCTTGTTACCCGGTTCCAGCTGGGAATAAAGGGCGTATCCATGGGGTTATCGAGGAAATAGGCGCCGGCCCGCATCACGTTCTGGGCGAACAGCTCCACGGCCTTTTCTTCTTTGTGCCGATCAAACGTCAGGCCGTTAATAATGGCGTCGTTCTGGTAGGTCTCCACGAAATCCAGGGCAATGCGGAAATAGGTGGCCTTGATGGTACGGAATTTCTCATTGGAGAAGATCTCGCCGTTGGTCGCCAGCTTCCGGAACAGGGCCTTGGCGATATCCATGCTCATCTTTGACAGGCCCTTGCTGGCATCCTCCGGTGAGAGCTCCTGATGCTTGTGGTCATAGACATCGGCGATATCCACCTGGCACAGACGGTTAGTAGCGTAGTTACGCTTCATCTCCGACAGCACACCAATCTCCAGCCCCCAATCGCTGGGAATGCGCAGATCATTGATCACATCGGTGCGGAACGAGAACTCCCCGGCCAGGGGGTACCGGTAACTGTCCAGGTAATCCAGAAAATCGTTGGGGCCGCAGACCTTCTTTAGCGCACGAATCAGCGGAGTCACCAGCAAGCGGCTCACCCGTCCGTTCATTTTCCCATCCGCTACCCGGGCGTAATAGCCTTTGCAGAACATATAGTTGAAGCCTGGGTTGGCCACAGGATAGATAAGGCGCGCCACGAGGTCCCGGGAATAGGTAAGGATGTCGCAATCATGCAAGGCAACGGATTTGCTGACACCGGAGGCCAGGACATAACCAAAGCAATACCAGACGTTTCGGCCCTTGCCCATTTCCGTCGGCGCCAGGTTCTGCTCCCGAAGCTTCAGGTCAATGTTCCTCAGACGGGGCCCGTCGTTCCACAGCACCTTGAAGTTCTGTGGCAGCTCCGAGAAATACTCCAGGGCATGGCGGTACTGCGCCTCGTTAGCGCGGTCCAGGCCAATCACCACCTGGTCCAGATAAGGCACCTTGCCCAGCTCGTGCACGATATTTTTCAGGGCCGGCCCTTCCAGCTCGGAATACAGTGACGGCAGCACCAGCGACATGGGCCGGGCCTTGCGAAAACTCATCAGCTCCGCTTCCAGATCCTCCACCGGACGCCGGACAAGGTTATGGAGGGTTGTGATGATGCCATTCTGGTAAAAGTCGCCCATGGCGGCTCTCCTTCGTTATGCCCGCACTCAAACGGGTCAGTACCCGTACTCAACAAGGAGATTGAGTACGCACTCATTCCAGCCTGCGGGGCCGGGCTTGAGGGAGCGCATGGCGTGCTTTGCCGAGGGCAACCGCACCTCTTCACTTTTCACACCCCGGATCACTACCGGTATATCAGCCGATTCCAGCATCTGCTGATCGTTGGGGCTGTCACCCAGGGCAATGGCCAACACGGGCGCATCGCCATACTGCTCCCGGTAACGCTCTTTGTATTTGTTTAGCAAGAACCGGGCCCCATCGGCTTTATCAAAAATACCCATGGCATGGAGGAACCGTCCGCCAGGCACCAGGCGAAGTTGCTCGGCAGCAAGAGCCTTCTCGAAGTGGACCAACTCTGCGTCGGTGCCCTGCCAGATCAATGGCTCGGTCCCGAGCCGTTCTTTGGCACGCCCGGCCGCCGCCGGATCCAGGCCGGTCTCTGCCGCCAGCTCGTTTGCGGACATGTCGGCAAAGCCCCTGAATCGGGCGCCCTTCTTCCGTTGAGCGCCAAGCACCTCAAGGACCCGATCCCGGGTTGCACCAAAATTCACCACTTCTTCTTCAACATTGCCCAGGGCATGGGGCGGAATAACCACGGCTGCACCGTTTTCGACAATGAACGGATCGGTATTTCCAAGATCTTCCCGCAACGCGCGGATTTCCGACATGGTTTTGCTGGAGTTGAGCACCAGCGGGATCCTGGCGGCTTTTAGCCTGGCCAGAGCCGGGCCCGCCGCCTGCCACCGGTAATCATCATGATCAAGCAGGGTGCCATCAAGATCGGAAAAGATAATCAAATGGGGTCTGGCCATGGCCGGTCTCCGTCAAGACTCACGGAACTGCGGAAGACCGAGGGAGTGGTCCTCGGCCACGTTGATCAGAACGTCGGCCCGGCTCGGCATCTCAGCGAGGCAGGATCGGGTAACGCGCTCATAGTGCATCACGAAACGGCCGACTTCCTCGTCGGTCATAATGCGCAAATCCTGTGCGCCACCATGGGGCTCGCCCCTTTTTGGTGCGTTTCGAATTTTGTCCGCCAGCTTCTGCTCCTGGAGTCGCCGCCACTCAAGAACACACTCCATGGACGGAGCCTTCAACATGACCAGGAGATCGATTTCATCAAAAAACTGCCGGTACTCTCCTTTCAACTGATCGTTCACATATCTTCGCCAGACGCCGTTGGTATCCTCGTCCGCTTCCAGCCGATTCATCGGCTCATCGAGCGCACTGTCTTTCTCCGGTCGCGCATCCAGGCACCAGCCCTCCAGAAGAATGACCTCAGCGCGTCCACCGAAGACAGGCCACTGCTCTCGAGGAACCCGGTCGTCCCGGGATTTGTCGAAGGCAGGAATCGGGGTGGCATCTTCAGGCGCTGCACTGCGTAAGCGATGCAAGACCTGTTGCCCGAGCGCAACGTCGTGTGTTCCCGGCACACCACGGGTTATAAACAACGGGTGCACCCGTTCGGCGAGGTCCTGGCGCTCACCCCTGGTAAGGTAAATATCATCGAGGGAGAAATTGGCAGTCGCACGGTTTCGGTGGCGGAGCAGAATTTCCCGCAAAAAGAGCGTCAACGTAGACTTGCCCGTACCCTGGGCTCCGTGAATACCAACCACAATGGGTTGCTTTTCCGTATCATGGAGCGCACATATTTGGTCTGCGAGCGGCAGAATGGTCCTTTCTACCGTTTCGGCGTAGGCATCGGGCAGGCCTTCTTGCTGAATCAGGGCACTGATGGTTTGTTCTAGCGAGCGATCAGACACGTTGGTTTTCCGGTTTAATGGATGACTGAAGAGAGACGACAGCAGAATTCATACCAATGGGAGTATAGGCGTTTTATGAGTGGCAACGATTTTCGAATAGAGCATCGCTACCTAGAGCTCCCGGACAGTTTTTATACCCGGGTTCAGCCCTCGCCTCTGAAAGACGCAAAGATGGTGTGCTTCAACCACAAGCTCGCGGAACAGATGGGCTTTCGCGCCGATTCCGAATCTGACTGGACCGGCGTGGGCGCAGGCTCTGAACTGCTGGAGGGCATGGACCCGGTAGCCATGAAATACACAGGCCATCAGTTCGGCGCCTACAATCCCGACCTGGGCGACGGCCGGGGCCTGCTACTTTGGGAAACCGTTGGCCCCGATGGACGACGCTGGGACTGGCACCTCAAAGGCGCCGGTATGACTCCCTACTCCCGCTTCGGGGATGGCCGCGCCGTACTTCGCTCCACCATTCGCGAATACCTGTGCAGCGAGGCCATGCATGGACTGGGCATTCCTACCACCCGGGCCCTTTTCATGGTGAGCGCCAGGGACCCGGTGCGCCGGGAGTCCATCGAAACAGCAGCGGCGCTCGTGCGAGTAGCCGAAACGCATATTCGCTTCGGGCACTTCGAATTCGCCGCCCATCATGAGGGGCCTGAAACCATCAAAACCCTGATTGAACATGTGATCTCGCTGCACTTTCCCCACTTGATTAACCTGCCCGATGACGACCGATACAGCAGGTGGTTCGAGGAAGTGGTTGAGCGCACAGCACGAACCATTGCGGACTGGCAGGCGGTGGGCTTCTGCCACGGCGTGATGAACAGCGACAACATGTCGATCATCGGCGACACGTTTGATTACGGCCCCTACGCATTCCTTGATGATTTCGATGCCGGCTATATCAGTAACCATACCGACCAGGGCGGGCGCTACGCCTACAACCGTCAACCGCAAGTCGGGTTTGAAAATTGCCGCTACCTCGCTACCGCCCTTCTGCCAGTCATGGAGGAGGACGATGTGCGCCGGGGGCTGCGCCGCTATGAAGTGGTCTACAACGAGCGCTTCCTCCAGAACATGCGAGACAAGCTGGGCCTTGTCATCGAGGACGAAGCGGATCTGAGCCTGATCATGGACACCTTCAGCATGATGCACGAGCACCATGTCGACTACACCGCCTTCTTCCGGGCGCTCTCGAATCTGCATAGCCATGGCCATGGGCCGGTACGGGATCTGTTTGTGGATCGCAGCGTGGCAGACCAGTGGCTGGAGCGCTATGAGGAAAGGCTCCTGAACGAAAGCCGCGCTCACGATGAGCGGGAATACGCCATGCGCCGCGTTAATCCGAAGTATGTGCTGAGGAACTACCTGGCCCAGCAGGTAATCCAGGAAGCTCAGAACGGGGATTACGAACCCATGAAAGCACTGCTGAAGGTTCTCGAACGGCCCTTTGACGAGCAACCGGAAAATGAGGCTTACGCTGCATTGCCGCCGGATTGGGGCAAGCACCTGAATATCAGCTGTTCAAGTTGACGGATCTGGACAAAGCAAGACGAAAAAGGGCCAGACGAATTGCTCGTCCGGCCCTTGTTTTTTTCATCAGGTTCCGAGGATCAGACCGCCTTGGCAGCAATAATCTTCTCGTGCCATTCGGCAGGACCTGTCTGGTGCACAGACGAGCCCCGTGAATCAACGGCGACTGTGACCGGCATGTCCTCTACCTCAAACTCGTAAATGGCTTCCATACCCAGTTCCGGGAAGGCAACCACTTCGGCGTTCTTGATGGCTTTGGATACCAGGTACGCGGAACCGCCCACGGCCATCAGGTACACGGCACCGAATTCCTTGATGGCGTCGATGGCCACCTGACCGCGCTCGGCTTTACCGATCATGCCGGTCAGGCCGGTCTTCTCGAGCATGGTGTGGGTAAACTTGTCCATACGGGTAGCAGTGGTTGGGCCTGCGGGGCCAACCACTTCTTCACGGACCGGATCAACCGGGCCCACGTAGTAAATGAAGCGACCCTTCAGATCAACCGGCAGCTCCTCGCCTTTCTCGATCATGTCCACCATCTTCTTGTGGGCAGCATCGCGACCGGTGAGCATCTTGCCGGAGAGCAGAACGGTTTCGCCCGGCTGCCAGTCCTTCACATCTTCCGGGGTGACGGTGTCCAGATTCACACGACGGACGTTCTCACCCACTTCCCAGGTGATTTCAGGCCAATCGTCCAGGCTTGGCGGGGTCTGCAGGGAAGGCCCGGTACCGTCCAGGGTGAAGTGGGCGTGACGGGTTGCCGCACAGTTCGGGATAATGGCCACTGGCTTGTTGGCCGCGTGGGTCGGGTAGTCTTTCACCTTCACATCCAGAACCGTGGTGAGACCGCCCAGGCCCTGGGCGCCGATGCCCAGCTCGTTGACTTTGTCGAACAGCTCCAGACGAAGCTCTTCGGAGCGATTGGAGGCGCCGCGGGCTTTCAGATCGTGAATATCGATCGGGTCCAGCAGGGATTCCTTGGCCAGTTCCATCGCCTTTTCAGCGGTACCGCCGATACCAATACCCAGCATGCCCGGCGGACACCAGCCAGCCCCCATCTGCGGAACCATTTTCAGCACCCAGTCCACGACCGAGTCAGAGGGGTTCAGCATCGCGAACTTGGACTTGGCTTCAGAACCGCCGCCTTTCGCAGCCACGTGCACTTCTACAGTGTCACCCGGAACAATCTTGTAATGGATGATGGCCGGGGTGTTGTCCTTGGTGTTCTGGCGCTTGCCGTCCGGATCGGCCAGTACCGAAGCGCGCAGCACGTTGTCCGGGTGGGTGTAGGCACGGCGGACGCCTTCATTGATCACGTCGTCCAGCGGCATATCGCAATCCCACTGCACGTTCATGCCGACATTCACGAATACCGTCACGATGCCGGTGTCCTGACAGATCGGGCGGTGGCCCTGGGCACACATGCGCGAGTTGATCAGGATCTGGGCCATGGCATCTTTGGCCGCCTGGGATTCTTCCTTCTGGTAGGCCTCGTAGACGCCCTGGATAAAATCCTTCGGATGGTAGTAGGAAATGAACTGCAGCGCGTCCGCTACGCTTTCAATCAGGTCGTCCTGGCGGATTACGGTGGTCATAGGCGCCTCATCAGCTTGATATCGTTATGTCGTGTCATCAAAAATCGGGAGGCGAGAGTTTACCAGAAAATCGGTTTGGCGAGTGAGTCGACAGATGGCGAAGCAGAGATAAAAACCCGTGAAAATCGCCACTAGAAAAAGGTATCATCCTAACCAAACTAGAATAAAACCCCAGGAGACACCGTGACTGACCTCGTCCTCACCGAAATCACAGACCGGATTCTCATCGTTCGACTGAACCGACCAGAGCGCAAGAACGCCCTGACCCACGCCATGTACACTGCCATGGGCGACGCCCTGGAACAGGCCCGGGATGACACCAGCATCCGGTGCGTGCTGTTCACCGGCACCAGCGAGTGTTTCACTGCAGGCAACGATCTGGGCGAATTTGCAGCCGGCTTGCCCGGCGATTTCGAGCAGACCCCCGTTGGTCGCTTTCTTTTGCTACTGGCCAGTGCAACCAAGCCTGTGGTGGCATCCGTCAATGGCGCGGCCGTAGGCATTGGCACCACCATGTTGCTGCACTGCGACCTGGTGTTCGCCGGCAACAACACGGCGTTCCAAATGCCCTTTGCCAGCCTGGGCCTGTGCCCCGAGGGCGGCTCGAGCCTGTTGCTGCCCTCCTGGATTGGCCGGGTGCGCACCGCCGAACTTCTGATGCTTGGCGGCGCCTTCTCCGCGGAAGAAGCTCTTCGGCTTGGCCTGATCAACCGGGTCTGCGAGCCTGAGCAGACGGAGACCACCGCCTTCGAGGCCTGCCAACGGCTGGCTGAAAAAGCCCCGGCAGCGATTCGGGCCACCAAAGCGCTCCTCAACAAGCCAACCATGGAAGCACTCCGGGAAACCATGCTGGAAGAGGGACAGCTGTTTGCCGAACGACTGAAATCCCCCGAAGCCGCCGAAGCCTTCCGGGCCTTCATGGGAAAACGCCCACCGGATTTCTCGCGCTTCGAGTAAACCTCGCCAAGCCCCAATTTCCCGGTTGCCGGACCTCGACAAACCGTTAGCCGGCAACTATTTTTCTCAAAGGCCGAACTCCAACTGTGCGGGGAGGATTCAATCCAGAAGAATCACACTTTTGGCTGATCAACACTTGCCATACTGTCGCTATAGTCAGAGATACAGAAATTGGCTTACAGCGCTGGCTACAATTTCAGACAACAGTTTAAGCAGAACAGGCCACTGACAACGGGCTTACCGGATCAGACCGGCCCCGTCAGCTGCCGAACATAACGACACAACAACAGGAAAAGGTTCCACCCATGTTCAAGAAAACTCTAATAAGTCTTGCCGTGGCGTCTTCCGTTGGACTTACAGGCTGCTTTGATAGCGGCGGTACGGGGGCGAACGCTAATCCGGA
>JAWWAT010000032.1:0-16244 GCA_033721635.1 Marinobacter sp.
CGGGTCGTCCAGCTGTCGGGCGGCTGTTTCCGGGCTCTTCTCAATGAGCTCAGGGGCTCTCTGATCCTCCCGTTGCCAGAGTTCATCCCAGCTTATGGCGGCAGCCGGCTGTGGCCAGACTGGCAACAGGATCAGGGCGAGAGCACTGAAGGCACCGCGGCGCCAGCCAAGCAAAACCAGGGGAAGGGCGAGCCAGAGCAGCCAGTAGCCGTCATCCTGCCAGCGACTGACCGTGAGGCCGTCTTCAGATGCCTGCCAGTCGTCACTGTCTTGCGGGCTCAGGTTCAGGGATTGGATATCGGTATCATCCAGGGTCAGCTCATGGCTCTGGCCGCCGGTGCTGCGAGCGAGGTCCGACAGCGCGTCCGGATTGGCCCGACTGATAACAATGTCGCCGTTTTCACGGATAAATCCGCTCCGGGCCAGGGGGATTGGGCCACCCTCCTCGGTTCCGATAACGAGCGTGTTGAGCACGTAACCGGTACCAGACAGGGTGTCCCGGATTGTCCCGGTGTAACGATCGTTGATGTCGTCAGTGATCATCAGGATGCGGCCCTCTCCCGGAGCGCCCTGCTGAAGTAACTCCTTTGCCCGGGTAACGGCGAGGTCTGCCCGGTTGCCTGTGGCTGGCATGATGACCGGGTCCAGCACATTGAGCATTCCCTCAATGGTTCGGCCGTCGTCCGTTAATGGTGTGACCACGTGGGCATCGCCGGAAAAGACAAGCAGGCCGGTCAGGCTGCCTTCCCGGAATTCGAGGATATCCCGGATTTTCCGTTTGGCCCGGGTCAGGCGATCCGGCTCCACGTCCGTGGCCAGCATGGAGAGGGAGAGGTCCAGTGCAATCACGAGACTGTCCCCCGGTTGTTTCAGCGGGGTGGGTGCCTCCCGCCAGGCAGGTCCGGCCAGCGCCACGGACAGAATGATCAGGGCAACGGTGGCCGGCGCCAGAGGCGATTTTGCCGCTTTTCCCGAGCTGCCATCATGACGGATCAGGGGCGCTAGCAAGCGGGCCGGAATCAGCCTTGACCAGCCGCTGTCCCCCAGGCGCAACTGTCGAAACGCGAGGTACATGAACGGAACCAGCAGGATCAGCAAGAGCCAGAACGGCCGCAGAAAATGAAAGTCAGCCCACATTTGCTTCCTCCTCCTTCCTGCTCTGCCGGGAGTCGGCAACAAACTGCCGGCCCTGACGAATCAGAAACAGGACCAGCCACAGGAGGACGGCAAGCCCGGCGGGCCAGACGTAGAGTTCGGTTACCGGCCGATAGAACTTGCCCTCCAGCTCGATCGGCTCGAGTCGATCAATGCTCTCATAAATGAGTTCCAGCTCGGGCAGACTGCGCGCCCGGAAATACTCTCCGCCGGTCTGCTGGGCCATACGGGTCAACAGGTTCTCGTCCAGATCCCTGGATGGGTTCACCCGGCGCGAGCCCAGAAGGCCCCGCTGGACCATCGATTCGGCGCCAATGCCGATGGTGTACAGTCGAATGCTGGCGGCGGCGGCGATTTCGGTGGCCTTGTCGGGAGTAATTTCGCCAGCGGTATTGGCGCCATCGGTCAGAAGAACCACAACACGCTGGTCCTGGGGCCGGTTTCTCAGCCGTTTGGTTGCCAGACCCACGGCGTCGCCAATAGCGGTGGCTCGTCCTGCCATTCCGAGACCCGCCTCGCGCATCAGGGTTCGGACGGTCTCAAGATCGAAGGTGAGCGGAGCCTGAACGTAGGGCTCAGTGCCAAACAGGATCAGACCCAGCCGGTCACCCTGGCGGCGTGAGATGAAGTCATCAAGCACCCGCTTGACCGCCTGCAGGCGATTAATACTTCGGCCCTGAAGAACCATGTCCTGCTCATCCATGCTGGGGGAAATATCGACAACCAGCATCAGATCGCGGCCGGAAACTGGCATCTGCACCTGCTCGCCTACATGCTGGGGGCGTGCCAGTGCAACCACCAGAAGCGTCCACATGAGAAACAGCAACACTTGCTGCCAGAGTGGAACAGCATTGCCTCGACGGCTGACGCCAGGCAGATCCGACAGCCAGTGGCCCACCGGCAGCACCGGTGCGTCGACCGATTGCCCTGCGGGCTTGCGCCATTTCAGGACCAGCGGCACCAGCACCAGAACCAATACCCAGGGCCAGGCAAGACTCAGCATTTCTGCCCTCCCAGCCACAATCGGGCGAACGCCAGTGCCTGGGCGGGGTCCGCTGAAACCCTGGGCCGCCAGGCACTGTGCACCAGTGCCTCGACAACCGGTCTGGAGGCAATCCGGTCTCTGGGGGCGGTGGTCAACAGGAATTCCACCCAGGCATCGCCAGTCAGCGCTTCCGGGTGTTGGTCCGGGTAGCGTTCACGGGCGGCCTGTTTCAGCAAGGTGTTCAGCTGCACGAACCACCAGGGCTCGGACGCAGCGCTCCTTTCCAGCCTGGCGAGTTCGCTTCGCGCGGTCCGGAACCAGCGATTCCTTAGTCTTCGCCTGACCAGCAGCCAGATGAGCACCGCCAGGCCTGCCAGGATCAGGATCGCCAGAACCCACCAGCCCGGCGCCGGGGGCCAGAAGCCACCGGTTTCGGGCAGGTGAATATCCCTGAGCTGACTGAGTGGATCCTGCGGGTTCATCCGATCCGTCCTCCCGACCCAAGCAGTAACTTCAGAGCCACTGCCGGATCTTCCGAGGTGGATACCTCTGCCATGGTGACTCCGGAGGTCCGGAAACATTCCTCCAATCGGTGTTCATGATTGGTAACCTTCTCATGCCAGGCCCTCTGGAACCGGGGGTTTCCGGCATCGAACCACACCGGTCCGTCCGGACCGGCCACTGCGAAGCGTCCGCTTTTCGGCAACTCTTTTTCCAGGGGGTCCACGACTCTCAGGGCGCTGACGGCGTTGTGGCGGGCCAGGGCGCCGAGCAGCGTGCCCGTCTCTGGAGAGATGTTCAGGAAATCGCTGATCACGAAAATCCGGCTGCCGGTATGGGCCACCCGGCGAGCCTCGGTAAGTGCTTTGTCCAGCCTGGTTTGGGCAGACTGCTCCTCCTGTGAGGCGGCGTGGTTATCCCGTTGCTGGTGATCAGACAGTGTGTCCAGCAGTCTCAGGACCGACTTCTTGCGACGGGCAGGGCGAAGGACGCTCAGGGTTTCGCCATTGAAAACAATGCCGCCCACCTGGTCCCCCGACCACAAGGCCAACCAGGCCAGAATGGAGGCGATCTGGGCACAGCGAACCTGTTTGAAGGCGCCGGTGCTGGCAAAAAACAGACTGGGACCAAGATCGCACAGGAGCAACACGGGCCGTTCCCGTTCTTCCTCATAGAGCTTGGTGTGCGGTTCCTGGCGCCTGGCCGTAACCCGCCAATCGATGCTGCGGATATCATCGCCGGGCTGGTACAGGCGGACTTCGGCAAACGCCATACCTCGACCGCGCTGGGGCGAGCGTTGCAAGCCGGCCTGACGCGAACGCACGGGCCGGGCCGAGGGCAGTTTCAGTGCCCGGGCATCCGCCTGCAGGCGGATCAGATCCGGTAGGCCGATGTGGGTTATTGCTTCGGTGTTGCCCATGCCTGACGGCTCCCGTGTCTTGCTGACGTCGATGGCTTCAGGCGCTCACTGGAACACGCTCGATCAGCCGCTCGATCACCGTGTCGGCGGTCATACCTTCGGCCTCTGCCTCAAAGGTAAGCAGAATGCGGTGACGGAGCACATCGAAAGCCATGGCTCGCACGTCGTCCGGCGTTACGTAGTCACGCCCGTCGAGCCAGGCCAGGGCCCGGGCGCAGCGGTCCAGGGCGATGGTGCCACGGGGGCTGGCTCCGAAGGCGGTCCAGCGGGCCAGTTCCGGGTCCAGTGTTGCCGCGTCACGGGTTGCCAGCACCAATGCCAGCAGGTATTGCTCCACGGGTTCCGCCATGTAGATATTGGCTACTTCCGCCCGGGCCTCAAACACCTGGTCTGCCGTCAGGCGGAGGTCTGTTTTCGGCAGACCATGGCGATAATCGTTCCGGGCCAGTTGCAGAATGGCCTTCTCCGCCTCTGCCGACGGGTAGTGGATCACCACGTGCATCAGGAAGCGGTCCAGTTGCGCTTCGGGCAGAGGGTAGGTGCCTTCCTGCTCGATTGGGTTCTGGGTGGCCATGACCAGGAACAGCCGGTCCAGCGCAAAGGTGCGCATGCCAACGCTGATCTGTCGCTCGCCCATGGCTTCCAGCAGCGCAGACTGGACTTTTGCAGGCGCCCGGTTGATTTCGTCCGCAAGCACGAGGTTATGGAATATCGGTCCGCGCTGGAATTCGAACTGACCCGTTTCCGGGCGATAGATTTCGCTGCCGGTGACGTCAGAAGGCAGGAGGTCCGGCGTGAACTGGATCCGGTGAAAGTCGCCGTCCAGGTGCTCGGCGAGGGCCTTGATGGCGGTGGTTTTCGCCAGTCCGGGTGCGCCTTCTACCAGCAGGTGGCCGTCTGCAAGCAGGGTGATCAGCAGACGATCCACCAGCTTTTCCTGCCCGATTATCCGTTTGGCTAACTGCTCTCGTAACTCACCGAACGTATGCTGTAACGACATTGGAAATGACTGCTCTCTGTATCTGGGGATTTTCCGGAGAAACCCCTATCGTGCGTAGGTAGTTGCCGAAGTTTTGGCGTCTGGTCGGCAAAAATCAAGGGTTTGACTATGCTTATGTGACCATACGCCGATTACGTTTATTTCACACTAACCGAGGTCGACCATGAATGCGCTGACAGTGGCCAGCAAGGATCAGTTCTTTGAACAGTTAGCTGACGCTTTCGCAAAAAAAATCAATGAAACCGAAGCCAAGAAAATCAGCGAGTTTGCAAAGCAGCATTACGCGCATATTCCGCTGGAAGAGCTGGTGAGTCGACGATTTGGGGATACCTATGGTGCCGTTCTTGCCGCATGGCAGTTTCTGCAGAAGCGGTCTGCCGAAGAAACGCCCGTTGCCGTGTTCAATCCGGACCTGGAGAGTGACGGCTGGCAGTCAACCCATACTGTGGTCTTTATTCTGCACCCGAACATTCCGTTTCTGATCGATTCCCTGCGCATTGCCATTAACCAGCGCGAGATCGGCACCCACTCCATCCAGCACTCGATCCTGCAGGTGGAGCGGGCCGAGGATGGCAAGCTCAAGAAACTGCATACTTCAAAAAAGAAAGCCTCTGATTCGGCCTACGAGGCCTTCATTGTTCTGGAGATTGATCGGCACAGTGACCCCGACGATCTTCGGGACCTGGAAGATACGCTCCAGAATGTGCTCCATGAGGTGCGGATCGCGGTCAGCGATTTCCCGATCGTCACCGAAAAGGTGAACGAGATCCTTGGAGAGCTGGATAGCATTACTGCGGGCATTGATGAGGAGCAGAAAGAAGAGGCCCGGGCATTTCTGGAGTGGTTGGCACGTGATCATTTCACGTTCCTTGGCTATGACGAGTACGACTTTGCCAAGGACAAGAGCGGCATGGTGGTGCGGCGGGTCGAGAATTCGGAACTGGGTATCCTCCGGGTCAATAATGAGCGCCCGGACCGGGTACGCCTGAATGAGCTGCCCCAGCGTACCCGCCACGAAATGACCCGGAGCGACGATATTTTCATCTTCGCCAAGTCGGCCCAGCGCTCCCGGGTGCATCGTCCTGCCTACCCGGACTACATCGCCGTCAAGAAATTCAACAGCAAGGGCGAAGTGGTCGGTGAGCGCCGCTTCCTTGGCCTTTACACAGCCAGGGTTTACAACGAGCGCCCCGACGAGATTCCGCTGCTGCGTCGCAAGTTCCAGAGCGTGATGAAGCGGTCCGGTTTTCTCCGTGACGATTACGCCGGCAAGGAGCTGGAGCAGATCCTGACGGTCTATCCCAGGGACGAGTTGTTCCAGATTGAGCCGGACGAGTTGCTAAAGGTGGCGAAAAGTATCCTGTATATCCAGGAGCGCCGCCGTATCGAATTGTTCATGCGGGAGGATGTGTACGGCCAATTTGTCACCTGCCTGGCGTTTTTCCCGAGAGATATCTACAACACGGAGCTGCGGCTCAAGGTGGAGCAGGTTCTGGTCGACCGGCTTGAGGCCGAGGACGTTGAGTTCGTCACCCACTTTTCCGAATCGGTGCTGGCCCGGGTCCAGTTCACGATCCGGGTTCCCCAGGTCGAGAACCGCCAACTTCCGATGACGGAGATCCGGGAAAAGGTTATCGAGCTTGCCCAGTCCTGGCGTGACGGGCTTTCCGAAGCCCTGAACGAGGCCTATGGCGAAGAACAGGGCAATGAACTGCATCGCCTGTGGGCGGGCGGCTTCCCGCCCAGTTACACCGACATGTTCTCCCCCAGACGCGCTGCCATCGATCTTGAGCACATCGCAGCCTCGGCCAATAATCACAATCTGGCCATGAGCTTCTACCGGGCTCTGGAAGAGGATGAGAGCACTCTGCATTTCAAGCTCTTTTACCCCGACGAGCCGCTGCCGCTTTCCGATGTCATGCCGATATTCGATAACCTGGGTTTCCGGGTGATCGGTGAGCATCCTTTCGAGGTGACAGACCGGCACAACAAGACCGTCTGGATCCACGATTTCACACTGCAGGCTCACCACGGCAACGTGGTCGATATTCACCGCATACGTCCGATCTTCGAGGAGCTGTTCCGCAGGGTCTGGTACGGCGAGGCGGAGAACGACGCCTTCAACCGGATGCTGCTGTCCTCCTACATGAGCTGGCGGGAGATTGCGCTGCTGCGAACCTATGCCCGTTACATGCGTCAGATCCGGTTCTCCAACAGTCAGACCTTTATTTCCAACACCCTGGTGAATCATGTTGATTTGACCCGGTTGTTGCTGGAGTTTTTCGAGATCCGGTTCAATCCAGAGCGTTACCAGAGCCAGAGGAAGAGTGAGGCGGCCCAGCAGAAATTGGAGATCGAATTCAATGCCGGTCTGGAAAACGTTGATAACCTCAGCGAAGACCGGGTGCTTCGACTCTACCTGGAGCTCATGCAGGCGACCCTGCGCACCAACTACTATCAAACAGACGAGTCAGGCGGTCCCAAGCCCTACATCAGCGTGAAGTTCGATCCTGCCCGGATTCCGGATATGCCCCTACCCATGCCGATGTTTGAGATTTTCGTGTACTCGCCTCGGGTGGAGGGCGTGCATCTTCGTGGTGGCAAGGTTGCCCGGGGTGGCCTGCGCTGGTCTGACCGGTTCGAGGACTACCGCACCGAGATTCTGGGGCTGGTCAAGGCCCAGCAGGTCAAGAACGCGGTCATCGTGCCGGTAGGCGCCAAGGGCGGCTTTGTTGCCAAGCGCCTGCCTGACCCGACTGACCGGGAGGCGTTCCAGGCTGAGGGCATCGAGGCTTATAAGACATTCATCCGGGGGCTGCTGGATATCACCGATAACCTGGTGGATGCCGGGATTCAGCCCCCCGAAAGGGTCATACGTCACGATGACGATGACCACTATCTGGTGGTGGCGGCCGACAAGGGCACGGCCACCTTCTCGGATATTGCCAACGGTCTGGCTGCGGAGTATGGCTTCTGGATGGGCGATGCGTTCGCTTCCGGCGGTAGCAATGGTTATGACCACAAGAAAATGGGTATCACCGCCCGGGGTGCCTGGGTGTCGGTGGAACGGCATTTCCGGGAGATGGGTATTAACCCGGCTCTGGATGAATTCACCGCCATCGGTATCGGCGACATGGGCGGTGACGTCTTTGGCAACGGCATGCTGTGTTCGGAGAAAACCCGACTGGTGGCTGCCTTTAACCATGTGCACATCTTTGTCGACCCGGATCCGGATCCGGAAAAGAGCTACAAGGAGCGCAAACGGCTGTTCGGCCTCCCTCGTTCGGCCTGGACCGACTATGACACCAAACTCATTTCCAAGGGCGGCGGGGTGTTCAGCCGGAGTTCCAAGTCCATCCCGGTAAGCCCGGAGATGAAGAAACTGCTGGGCATAAAGTCTGATCGGGTGCCACCGAACATGCTGATTTCGCACATCCTGAAGGCCCAGGCCGACCTGCTCTGGGTCGGTGGCATCGGCACCTACGTTAAAGGCGCCAGCGAATCCCATGGCGACGTTGGCGACAAGGCCAATGACGGTCTGCGGATCAACGGTTCGGAGTTGCGCTGTAAGGTGGTCGGGGAAGGCGGCAACCTCGGTCTGACCCAGCTCGGCCGGATTGAGTTCGCGCTCCGTGGCGGGCGCCTGAATACCGACTTCATCGATAACTCCGGTGGTGTGGATTGCTCTGACCACGAGGTCAACATGAAGATCCTGCTCAACCGGGCCGTGGCCATGGGCGATCTCACCAACAAGCAGCGCAATATCATGCTTGAAGAGATGACGGACGATGTCGCGGAGTTAGTGCTCAAGAACAACTACCGGCAGACCCAGGCTATCAGTATCGCCAGCGAGGATGCGGCGACTCGGCTCGAGGAGTATCGCCGGCTGATGAATACCTTCGAGAGCGAGGGCAAGCTGAACCGCGCGCTGGAGTTCCTGCCTGATGATGAAACTCTGTCCGAGCGGAAGCTGGACAAGAAAGGGCTGACCCGGCCGGAACTGTCGGTCCTCATTTCCTATGTGAAAGGCGACCTGAAGCAGAGCCTGATCGATAGCACTCTGCCTGACGACCCCATGCTGGCCGGTGAAATGTACAAGGTGTTTCCGCGGGATCTGACCCAGAAATTCTCGAAGGAGCTGGGAGAGCATCAGCTGCGTCGTGAAATCATCGCGACCCAGATTGCCAATGACATGGTCAACCACATGGGGATTACCTTTGTGGAACGCCTGAACCAGTCCACAGGGGCCGACGCGGCCTCCATTGCGCTGGCCTGGATCATTGCCCGGGATGTGTTCCGCATTGATAACTGGTGGGACCGGATTGAGGATCTGGATTTTCATGTGCCGGCCCAGCTGCAGATGGAGCTGATGCAGGATCTGATGCGCCTGATGCGCCGCTCCGTGCGCTGGCTGTTGCGCAACCGCCGGGCGGAGCTCAGCATTCAGCACCATATGGAGCGCTTTGCCGACAGTGTCTGGGCGATTACCGCCGGGCTGCCCGAGTACCTTGGGGACCAGGCCAGGACCAAGTGGGAGAAACGGCATCAGACTCTCGTGGATGCCGGGTTGCCGTCGGAGCTGGCGTCCGTTGTTTCGGGCACCGGGCACCTGTATTCGTCCCTGGGTATCATTGAGGCCCACGAGGCCTCTGGCATGCCATTGAAAACGGTCGCCAACCTCTATTATGAGCTGGGGGATCGTCTGGATCTGAACTGGTTTGCCAGCGCCATTGCTGACCTGAAGCCGGCCTCCCACTGGCAGGCATTGGCCAGAGAGAGTTTCCGTGAGGATCTCGACTGGCAGCAACGGGCTCTGACCACGGGCGTTCTCAAGCTCGCTGGAAAGCCGGAAGACGTCCCTGCCTGTGTTGAGAACTGGCTGTCGCGGCATCAGCAGATGATCGATCGGTGGAAATCCATGTTGTCGGAACTCAAGGGGGTGCGAGAGCCGGAATACGCCATGTTCTCGGTGGCCCTGCGCGAATTGCTGGACTTGGCCCAGAGCACTATGCACCAGCCTCAGGCAGAGGCAGAGGCAGAGGCAGAGGCAGAGACAGGTGCAGATGCAGAGCCAGAGTTTCAGACCAACTGAGTATTGCTTTGAGATCCGTATTCCCGTTCAATCGGCGATCGGAAACCCTTTAATGGAGCGGGATAATGGGTCAGCTTGACCACCTTCTGGAGAAAAACCGGGCCTGGGCCGATGGCATCAAGGCCCAGGATCCTCAGTTTTTCCACCGCCTGTCGAATCAGCAGGCGCCGGAATACCTCTGGATAGGCTGTGCAGACAGCCGTGTACCGGCCAACCAGATCGTCGACCTGCTGCCGGGTGAACTGTTTGTGCACCGCAATGTTGCCAATGTGGTTGTGCACACAGATTTTAACTGTTTGTCGGTACTGCAGTTTGCCATTGAAGTGTTGAAGGTAAAGCACATACTGGTCGTGGGCCATTACGGCTGTGGTGGTGTGCGAGCGGCCATGCTCAATCAGGGGTTTGGTCTGATCAGCAACTGGCTTCGGCACGTTCAGGATGTTCGTGACCGTCACCAGCAGGTGCTGGATGCGCTGCCAAATGTCCAGGACCGGGTCGACCGGCTGTGCGAGCTTAATGTCGTTGAGCAGGTGGCGCACGTGTGCCAGAACAACATTGTTCAGGAAGCCTGGAGGCGTGGGCAGTCGATGACGGTTCATGGCTTCGTCTACGATGTGGCTGACGGGATTCTCCGGGATATGGGGCTGTCCGTGGCTAGCGAGGAAGAGCGCGAGCGGGTCCGTCAGAACAGTATCGAGGAATTGGTCCAGAGGCCCGTACGCTCCGGGCGCCAAAAAACTGTGCAGTAACAAATGTAAAATTGCGTCAAAAATTCGTGATGAGCGTCACTTCCTGACCCTCGGCGTCATCACAGTTGGTCACCTCCCGCTTTGTTAAAGTGGATCCTGCAGTAAGCGAGGAGGTAGACCATGAAAGAACTGATGCAAAAGGCCCTGACAGCACTGAACCAGCGTAGAGAAATAACTGCCGCTTCGGAACAACGCAGTCGGGGGCGGAAGACGTCTGACGCCAGTCAGCCGGAAGATTGGGGCATGTCTCCCGAGGATGCCCTGCGCGTTGGTACGGTTGCCCGTTACAAGTGACTGAGAATGTCATGGTATTTGCCCTCTGAAAGCCCTCCAGTCTCTGCCTTCCAGGGGAGACGCGAGGGCTCATTCCGGTTAGAGTATCCCGTTTGTGAACCATCCACGCGGGATCAGCCAATCAATGTCATTGCCCAACTCCCATGAAGTACTGCTGAGGAACCAGCATCTCCTGCGGGGGCGGGTTGCCCTGTTGGGCGTAACCGCCAAAGGTGTACTGGCCGATCTGCCTGTCGGTGGTATGGCCATGAGCGAACATGCCGGTGTCTGTGCCGAGCTGGCCGGCCACAACAGCTGGAAGGTGTGTTTCGGCTATGACGATCCAGCACTGGCAGCCGGCACCTTTGACACTCTGGTTGTTTTTCTGCCCAAGGCCCGGGCAGAGCTTGATCTGCGTCTTGCCCTGGCGCGATGGCTGGCGGTAGAGGGAGCCAGGCTGGTTTTGGTTGGGGAGAAGAAAGAGGGTATTGCCGGGGCCGTCAAACAGCTCAGGGCAGTGGCGCCGCAAGCGACCAAGACCGACAGTGCCAGACACTGCCAGGTCTGGTGTGCCGAGCCTATTGACCCGCTGCCAGAATTCTCGCTTCAGCAGTGGATGACCTGGACCGACATTGACTGCAAAACAGTGCATCTGGACGTTGCCGGGCTGCCGGGCATTTTCAGTCACGGTGAGCTCGATGAGGGCACTCGCATGCTGTTGGAGACTCTGGTCGAGGATCCCTTGCGATCCGGCTCTGTCCTCGATTTTGCCTGTGGCGCCGGTGTCCTTGGGGCCTGGCTGCATCGCTGGCACGAGCAGCAGAAGCAACCCCGGGTAACGGTCGACGGAATTGATGTGCAGTCCCAGGCGGTCATCTGTGCCCGGGCCACTTACGAGCGCAACGGTGTTTCCGGCCGCATCCTCGCCTCCGACGGCCTCTCGGGGGTTGAAGGCACCTGGCCCGTGATTCTCAGCAATCCCCCCTTTCACAGTGGCGTGAGAACCGACCTGTCGATGACCGAACGTTTTTTGCGGGACGTGGTACGTCACCTTGCGCCGGGTGGCGAAGTGCGTTTGGTGGCAAACAGTTTTCTGCCATACGAGCCACTGATGAAGCGCTGCATAGGCCCGGTCGAACGTCTGCGGGAAGATCGGCGGTTTACCGTCTATCGTGCTTTTCGCCGGCCCTGAACGAAAAAAGCCCCTGGGGTGAGGGGCAAGAGGTTCGCGTCCAGAACAACGGAGCCAACCGGAAAAGGGATGTTCAGCGTGAACACCTACCACGTTAGGGTTAATTTCTAGAATAAACAGCCTAGAATGGCGCTTTTGTGACAAAAGGCCTCCAGGATGCCCCAAATGACAACTGCCGAACTCGTCTTCTCCCGGGGCACGCTGACTCTGAATCGCCCTGGTACCGCTGATCCGACGCTGAGGGCCTGGGATGCTGCGGACGAGCTCCTGCTTGAGCAGGCTCTTGAAGCCGCAGCCGGCTTTGATCACCCACGGGTCCTGATTGTGGATGACCAGTTCGGTGTTCTGGCCTTGGGTCTTTCAGTGTTTTCGCCGACCGTCGTTTCCGACAGCGCGACGCTGGCGGCGGCCCTGGCAAGCAATGCCTCATTGAACCCCGGGTTTGCAGCAGTAGAGCCGGTTTATAGCTGGATCTGTCCGCCGCCGGGGCCATTCGACCTGGTGGTATTGAGAATGCCGCGTCAGGGTGACTATCTGGCGTGGTTGCTGCGCTGGCTTAATAATGTGATGACGGATTCCAGTGTCTTGTTGGCAGGAGGAATGATCAAGCATCTGCCGGCGAGGAGCGTCGATGTGTTTGCCGAAGCGGTTCAGACCGAGGAGGTTCTGCCTGCGCGTAAAAAGGCCCGCGCCATTCGTTGCCGCAAAGGGACTGCGACGCTGTCAGATTGGCCGGGTGCCTGGAAGGGCTATGCACTTACCGACCAGGACGGTTCTGTTGACATTGAGGCATTGCCCGCAGTGTTTGCCCGGGCAAAGCTGGATATCGGCAGTCGCTTGCTTTTACCCCATGTGGCGCAAGCAGTTGCGACACTACAGGCCGGCGGTTCCGTGCTGGATCTGGCCTGTGGCAATGGCGTGCTGGGTCTGGCGGCACTGGCCGAAAGAGTGGATTTGCTGGTCGGTTTCAGCGATGTTTCAAGTCAGGCTGTGCTCAGTGCCCGGCGCAACGTTGAGCGGGCATTCCCGGAAGCTCACGCAGTTTTCTCTCACTGCGACGGTATTGATCAGGCCGCAGGGCCTTTCGATCTGATCCTTCTGAATCCGCCGTTTCACGAGGGCGGTGTGGTTGGTGATCACATTGCCCTGCGGCTCTTTGCGCAGGCATCCCGATCCCTGAAGCCGGGCGGTAGCCTGCTGATGGTCGGGAACCGACACCTTGGCTATCATCGAAGCCTGCGCCGGTATTTTTTCTCGGTTGATCAGTTGGATGCGAGCCCGAAGTTCGTGGTCTTTCGGGCCAGCAACCGTTGAGGAGTACGGCGGTTTACAGGGTCGGGGCAGGGCGGTCGTAACCCAGGCGTGCCAGGGTGTCCACGATGGTCTGGGTCTGGCTGTCGATTTCTATGTTCACCCGCTGGCCTTCGTCGACCGTGCCAAAGGTTGTGGCTCTCAAAGTTTCAGGAATCAGATGGACGTTGAACCGGTTGCCGCGTACTTCACCAATGGTAAGGCTGGCGCCGTTGATGGCGATATAGCCTTTAGGAAAGATATAACGTGTCCATTCGTCGGGTACCTCAAACCAGAGGGTGACATTGTTTTCCGGCCGAAGGATTTCGACGATTCGTGCGGTGGTGTGAATATGGCCTGACAGCAGGTGGCCGCCAATCTCGTCTCCAATCCGGGCCGCGCGCTCGAAATTAACCGGGTCGCCGGTTTTCAGATCCCCCAGGGTGGTCAGCCTCAGTGTCTCTTGCATGGCATCAAAATAGAGCACGCTGTCTTCCTGGCGTGTCACGGTCAGGCAGGTGCCATTGATTGCTACTGATGCACCGATGGAAATGCCGCTCGCGTGTTCAGCAGGGAGCCTGATGGCAAATGTGCTTAGCCCGGTCTCGGCAGTGACGTCTTCTATGGTTGCAATGCCCTGGACAATGCCTGTGAACATAATCCTGACCTCGTTAGGTGTAGTGTTCGGGTGCCGATCTGGCAGGTGCGCCAAGGATAGCGAGCGGACCGGCCGATGCCAAGTTGGGCAATGGCTATTCAAGTATCTGGTGCGGTGGTCGATACTCATGTAAACCCCCTGAATCCGGACAATCTGCCATGGCGGAAAATCAGAGCAAGGCTGCGACGCAGGTAAATGAACCCGCCCAGGCCCCCGTATTGCGGCCAGGCAGGGCAGCGGATCCTGTGCCTGCCCCCGTGGCTCCCGATGACCAGGCTTCAGCGAGGGTTCCAGCGAGTGCGGCGGCGGAATCGGCACCGACCGGTCAGGCGCCAGAGACCAGTTCCGTATCCGAACCATCGGCTGGAGAAGGAGAGTCCCGGGACACCGATGGTGGCAAACAGGAAAGGGTTCTGGCGGAATCTCGCCAGCGCAAACTCAGGCTGATGCTGCGCCAGTGCGACCGGGTTCTGTTGATGGATTTCGACCTGTTGGCGATGAACGGCTGGCCGGACAACTTCACGATGGCCGAGGCGCGCCGGAGTCGGGACCTGTGGCTGTTCAGCGCATTGATTGCGGCGGCTGTCTTCCTGAGCGGATTGACCGGGTTCGTGCCCGCCTGGATTGCCGGTGGTGGCTTCGGCGCTTTTATCATCATTCTCTTGTTGGGAGTGCCTGCAGTGCGCAGGATCTACACCACCAAACCCTCCTACCTGGATCTGCTTATAACTCGTCAGCGGATGCTCCGTGAAGCAAGGCAACATGTCGCCCATCTGGAGGGCTCCGACGGCCTTATCTGGCAATGTGCAAGAATGGCTGATTTTAACCCGGCGCTGAAAAATACCCGGTTCAGTCATCTTCTGAGGTTCTCAGAGAGTCGCAGTCTGTCCCGGCAACTGACTCGCCGGGAGCACGTGCGTCTTTATCTGATTTATCTGCTCGAAGCAGAGAAGGCATACAGCCGTGTCCAGAAGGCATTTTTCGAGGGTAATCAGGAAGCGCTTGACCGCGGTTGGGAGGAGGTAGCGGCCGAGCCCGAGTCCAGAACTTGACACAGGTGCGCTTCAAACGTATGTTTCAAACAGACGTTTGCTAGAGGCACTGATAACAAAATGGCGCAGTCTGATACCGTTGACCGGATTCTCGATGCAGCCGAAGAGCTGTTCGCTGACCGGGGTTTCTCGGAAACCTCGCTCAGGATGATCACCAGTAAGGCTAAAGTAAATCTGGCCGCTGTCAATTACCACTTTGGCTCAAAAAACGCCCTGATCCACGCCGTATTTGCGCGCTTCCTGACGCCGTTTTCTGCGACACTGGAAAATGCCTTCGATGAGCTCGAAGAGCGGTGTGATGGCAAACCGCCAACGCTGAATCAAACGCTATGGGCACTGACGGAAAGCGCGGTGCGCATGCCCCAGCGTAACGAGAAGGGTATCTCCATCTTCATGCGCCTGCTCGGGCTTGCCTATACCCAATCCCAGGGACATTTGCGCAAATTCCTGGAACAGGAATACAGTGAGCCTTTCAGTCGTTTCATGCGGCTACTCAAGGAAGCAACCCCGCAACTCTCCTCGGTTGACCGTTACTGGCGTATCCAGTTCATGCTCGGGGCAACCGCATTCACCATGTCAAGCAGCGATGCCCTGAGGGACATTCTGCAGAACAAGCTGGGTGTGGAAACCACTATTCAGGAGATCGCTGCCCGCCTTGTTCCCTTCCTGGCTGCCGGGATGCAGGCTGAAGACGCCATGCTGATTCCGCCGGCTGGCAGCAAGGTCTCGGTTGCCTGAGCTCTGTACTCTCGGTTAGGCTTCCCCTCTGAACCTCCAAGGGAGCCCGGCCGGTTTTGACGTATCCTGTACCCGTCCGCATCGACATTGATCTGACCTCTCAGCGTCTCCGGCTTGAAACCGGAGACGCTGAGCTAGTTGCATCCTATCCGATTTCCACCGCGCTGAACGGGCCGGGTGAGCGCGATGGCAGCGGCTGTACACCCCGGGGGGAGCACTATATCCGGGCCCGTATTGGCGCAGGTCTTCCGGCCGGAACCGTATTTCGGGCACGGCGCCCCACTGGAGAGATCTACAGCCCCGAACTTGCCCGGCAGCACCCTGACCGCGACTGGATCCTGAGTCGGATTCTCTGGCTGTGCGGTCGCGAATGGGGCGAAAACAGGGGGCCGGGAGTCGATACTTTCCGCCGCTTCATATACATTCACGGCACCCCGGACAGTGAGCCTATGGGAGTGCCGCTGTCCCACGGCTGTGTGCGCATGCGCAACGAAGACATTATTGATCTGTTTGATCGCGTCGTGCCGGGAACAGCCGTTTCCATTCGATAGACTTTTCGAGACCAGAGGGATCCGATGATCGGAGATGTTATGGCCATGGTGAATGGCTGGATCGAGAATTTCGGGCTGCTATCTGAAGC
>JAWWAT010000033.1:0-15353 GCA_033721635.1 Marinobacter sp.
GAGGCTGAGGCGGAATCGGAAGCGGACATCGACTCCCTGGATGAGTCGTTCCTTGACGAACTCGACGCGGAGTTGGACAAGGTGGCGGGTGAAGAAGATGAATTGGGTGGTAGCGAGATTGAGGAATCTTCGCTGGACGACCTGGAGCTCGACGTTTCCGATGAAGACCTGGCTCTGATGGAAGAATTCTCTGACTCTGCGGATTCGGCAAACCCCGATGGTGCAGAGGAATCGTCACTGGACGAGGAATTGGGACTTGAGGATACGCTCGGTGAAGGTGATGCGGACGTCGCTGATCCTGAGCAAACCGTAGAGGACGCTGAAGATCTGGAACAACAGGGTGTAACCGGGGAACTTGAGGAGCCGGGTGCCTCTATTGGTGAAGAAGAGGCGCCCGAAGAGGAGCTTGATCTGCCGGTGGCATCCGATGAGGTCTCCGAAGGCTCGCCGAAAACGCCGGCGGTTGACATCGACGAGAGCGAACTGGGAGATGAAGACGACTTCGATTTCCTGGCCGGAACGGATGAAGCCGCCACGAAGCTTGATCTTGCCAGGGCCTACATCGAGATGGGTGACGCTGACGGAGCCCGGGATATTCTCGAGGAAGTCTCACTGGAAGGAAACGAAGATCAAAAAGCGGAGGCGCAGGACCTCCTTAAAAATCTGTCCTGATCCGTTATAATCGGATCTGACAGGCAGCAAGCGCCGGCTGTCGGGAAAACTCCCGGCATTAAAGCCGGCGCTTTGCTTTTACAGCAACACTCGCTCCGGATTCACACTTGTTTCTCGAAACCCAGCAACTCACCACGGATAACGCCGTAGGGGCAGGTCGCGTTGCCCTTGCTTTCGAATACGATGGCCGGAACTTCCATGGCTGGCAGCTCCAGAAATCCGGCGTCCGCTCTGTCGAGGCGGAACTGACCAGAGCCGTTGCAAGGGTCGCGAATCACGAGGTTGATCTGGTGTGTGCCGGCCGCACCGATGCTGGCGTTCATGCCAGTTATCAGATTGCCCATTTCGACACCCCGTCGGTCCGAAACCTGCGCTCCTGGGTCATGGGAATCAATACCGCATTGCCCGACGATATTTCCGTGCACTGGGCCGGTAATGGCCTCGGCGATTTCCACGCACGCTTTTCCGCCACATACCGGCGCTACCGGTACATAATCTACAACCATCCGGTACGGCCCGGCATTCAGCGGGGGCAAGTAAGCTGGACCTTCCGGCCGCTGGATGCCGAACGCATGCATACGGCTGCCCAGGTCCTTGCCGGGGAGCATGATTTTTCCTCATTCCGGGCCGCCGGCTGCCAATCCAGAACCCCTGTTCGATTTCTGGAGCGGATTGCGGTAACCCGGAAGCGGGATTTTGTCGTAATAGACGTGCAGGCCAATGCGTTTTTGCATCACATGGTCCGGAATATCGCCGGTGCCCTGATGGCGGTTGGTTCGGGAAAGCAGCGACCGGAGTGGATTCATGAGATACTGGTCGCCAGAGATCGGACAGCTGCAGGTGTAACTGCGCCTCCTCATGGTCTGTATCTGGTCGATGTGGGGTACCCGGACGAATTCGGGATCCCCCCTGTCGAGTGCGGCCCGGGCTTTCTGCGGCCCTGGTTCAGTCGGGACGAAAACAGTCCGTACGCCCCATCACACATCCACGTAAAACAGCGGGTTCCGAGCCAATGAGCGCAAGGGTCAAGATTTGCGGTCTTACCCGTCCCGAAGATATCGACGGGGCTGTTAAATACGGCGCCGATGCCCTGGGGCTGGTTTTTTATGAGCCCAGTCCCCGATCAGTGTCGTTGGAGCAGGCGGCCGAGTTAGCAAAGCGTGTTCCGGCTTTCATGTCAGTGGTTGGGTTGTTTGTTAATCCGTCCAGACAGGAAGTCGAAGCGGTTCTCGAGCGGGTGCCACTTGATTTGCTGCAGTTTCATGGCGACGAATCGGCTGAATTCTGTGCCAGCTTTGGTCGACGCTGGATCAAGGCCATCCGGGTCCGTGAGGCGGGGCAGATTGAAGCCGCCTTCGAAGAGTTCCACAGCGCATCCGGCTTGCTGGTCGACGCCTGGGATCCGGACCGGTATGGGGGCACGGGAAAATCGTTTAATTGGGATCTGATCCCTGATAACCGGCCGCTTCCGATTATATTGGCCGGGGGGTTGTCATCTGATAACGTATTTGCCGCTGTAAAACAGGTGAAACCCTGGGCTGTCGATGTCAGTGGCGGTGTTGAAAAGGGCAAAGGCATCAAGGATATCCAGAAAATTTCTCATTTCATTAAAGAGGTTCACCGTGTCTGTAAAACTGACTGAAGAAATGCTGAGCGCACTGCCGGACGCGCGGGGTCACTTCGGCGCCTTTGGTGGGCGATTTGTTTCCGAGACTCTGATGGATTCCCTGATGACGCTCGAGAAAGAGTACGCTCGCCTTAAGAAAGATCCTGAATTCCAGGCAAGGTTTGACAAGGAACTGGCGGATTATGTTGGTCGGCCAACGCCTTTGTATTTTGCCGAGAGGCTTAGCCGTGAAACCGGCGGTGCCCAGATCTGGCTTAAGCGCGAAGATCTTTGTCATACCGGCGCTCACAAGGTGAATAACACCATCGGCCAGGCCCTGCTCGCGAGCTTCCTCGGCAAAAAACGGATCATTGCGGAAACCGGTGCCGGCCAGCACGGAGTTGCCACTGCTACGGTTTGTGCCCGTCTTGGCCTTGAGTGTCATGTGTTTATGGGTGCTGAAGATGTACAGCGCCAGTCCCTGAACGTGTTCCGGATGAAGCTCCTGGGCGCGACAGTGCATGCCGTCCAGGGTGGCACCAAAACCCTCAAGGATGCCATGAACGATGCGATGCGTGATTGGGTGGCTAACGTGGACGACACCTTCTACATCATCGGCACCGTTGCGGGTCCGCACCCGTATCCGCTGCTGGTCCGGGATTTCCAGTCGGTAATCGGTCGGGAAACCCGCCGTCAGGCGCTGGAAAAAACCGGCAAATTGCCGGATGCCCTTGTTGCCTGTGTGGGCGGTGGTTCCAACGCTATTGGCATGTTCTATCCGTTCCTGTCTGATGAGTCAGTTCAGCTTTACGGTGTTGAGGCTGGTGGTCTGGGCATTGACACCGGCAAACATGCGGCACCGCTTTGTGCCGGTCGGCCAGGGGTGCTCCACGGTAACCGCACCTATCTGATGGAGGACGAGAATGGCCAGATCGCGGGCACCCATTCGGTGAGTGCCGGCCTGGATTACCCCGGGGTGGGCCCGGAGCATAGCTGGTTGAAGGATATTGGTCGGGCTAATTATGTGTCCGTGACCGATGATGAGGCGATGGAAGGGTTCCGGAAACTGACTCGCGTCGAGGGCATCATGCCCGCGCTGGAAACCGCTCACGCTGTCGCCTATGCCATCAAACTGGCGGCGACCATGGACAAAGACCAGACGGTTGTCATTAACGTGTCCGGGCGTGGCGACAAGGACATTAACACGGTTGCCAAGCTTGAAGGCATCGAGATCTGAAGAATCAACAGGAGCAGGCATGAGCCGAATTGAAGGGGTCCTGAAGGCCCTGAAAGGACAAGGTCGCAAGGCGCTTATTCCCTATATTACCGCCGGTGACCCGCATCCCGATGTCACGGTAGACCTGATGCACACGCTTGTTAAGGCGGGCGCGGATATCATCGAGCTGGGCGTGCCGTTCTCCGATCCCATGGCGGACGGCCCGGTAATCCAGCTTGCCTGTGAGCGGGCGCTGGTGCACGGAACCTCTCTGCGGCAGGTGATTGCCATGGTCAAGGAGTTCCGCAAAACAGACGACGCCACGCCGGTCGTGCTGATGGGCTACCTGAATCCGATGGAAGCCATGGGCTACGAGGTGTTTGCCGACGCTGCCAAGGATGCTGGTGTGGATGGCATCCTGACCGTTGATCTGCCACCGGAGGAGGCCGATGAGGTTGCTCCGCTGTTTACCCAGCGAGATCTCGACGCCATCTTCCTGCTCTCACCAACCACAACCGATGACCGGATTCGGGCAATCAGTGAGCACTCTTCCGGTTATGTGTACTATGTTTCTATCAAGGGTGTGACGGGCTCCGCCACCATTAACGTGGATGAGGTTGCTGCCAAAGTCAGCCACATTCATGAATTGACGGCGCTTCCGGTCGGTGTCGGTTTCGGCATCCGGGACGCGGAAACCGCTGCTGCGGTGGGTCGGGTATCCGATGGTGTAATTGTTGGCAGTGTCCTGGTCGATACAATAGCCAGAAATCAGGCAGATACCGACCAGCTCAAACGGGCATTGACGGATCTGCTCCACCCGATGCGCGAAGCACTGGACAGTCTCGCCTCCTGATAAAAAGGGAGGAGGGCAAACAGGCGTCAAAGGACAGGATGAAACCATGAGTAACTGGCTGGACAAGATTATGCCGAGCAAGATCCGCTCGGAATCCAAACAGAGGACCGGTGTGCCGGAGGGGCTGTGGAAGAAATGCCCCAAATGTGGCGCCTTTCTCTACAAGCCGGAACTTGAGAAAAACCTGGATGTCTGCCCCAAATGCAATCACCATCTGAGGGTGGCGGCCCGTCGTCGGCTGGATGTTTTCCTCGATCCGGAAGGCCGGGAGGAGATTGCCGCGGAGCTGGAGCCCTGGGACCGCCTGAAGTTCAAGGACAGCAAGCGTTACAAGGATCGCCTGTCCCAGGCCCAGAAAGGTACTGGCGAGAAAGACGCCCTGGTGGCCATGAGAGGCACAACCCTTGGGGTGCCATTGGTTGCCTGCTCCTTTGAGTTTGGCTTCCTGGGGGGCTCCATGGGGCAGGTGGTCGGCGAGAAATTCGTCCAGGCTGCCAATGTCGCTCTTGAGCACCGGATTCCCCTGGTCTGTTTCTCAGCCAGTGGCGGCGCCCGAATGCAGGAAGCCATCCTGTCACTGATGCAGATGTCGAAGACAGCGGCCGTGCTTGAGCGTATGAAGCTTGAAGGGATTCCTTACATCTCCGTGATGACAGACCCGGTGTTCGGTGGTGTTTCTGCCAGCTTGGCCATGCTCGGCGACCTCAATATTGCCGAGCCGAATGCGTTGATCGGATTTGCAGGCCCGCGGGTCATTGAGCAGACCGTTCGCGAGAAACTGCCCGAGGGCTTCCAGCGCAGTGAATTCCTGCTGGAGCACGGCGCCATCGACATGATTCTCCATCGTCACCAGTTGCGCGAGCGTATTGCCCACGTACTGGCGAAGTTTACCGGTCAGGAGCGTCCCGGCACCGAGGAGCCGATCGAGTTTGAAGTGTCGGAGAAACCTGAAACAGATGCCCCCGTCGAATAACAGACATGACCAGCCTCCGGCAGCGCCGGGGGCTGGCGCCACTGTCGACCAGTGGCTTGCCTACCTTGAAGCGATTCACCCCACAGAAATTGACCTTGGCCTCGACCGGGTACTTGTGGTGTTGCGCCGGCTTTTCCGTCGGAAACCGCAAGCGCGCATCATCACGGTGGCAGGAACCAACGGCAAGGGTAGCGCTGTCTCAGTTGCGGAGGCATTGTTGCGGGCCGCAGGCCGTCGTACCGGGGCCTATACTTCGCCACACCTGCGGCGTTACAACGAGCGGGTACGCTTGAATGGTGAGGAGATTAGTGACGAAGCCCTTGTAAAGGCGTTCGAAGCGGTTGAGGCAGCCCGTGGATCGGTCTCGCTCACTTATTTTGAGTTCGGAACCCTGGCCGCGTTTGTTGCGTTTGCCGAGGCCGGGCTGGATGACTGGATTCTGGAAGTGGGCCTTGGTGGTCGGCTGGACGCGGTAAATGTCCTGGATGCCGATTTCGCCATACTAACCTCTGTGGACATTGACCACGTTGCCTTCCTCGGTGATAACCGGGAAGTTATTGGATTCGAGAAAGCCGGCGTGCTCCGGCCCGGCATCCCTGCGGTGTACGCCGACACTGATCCGCCCCGCTCGGTGCTTCAGCAGGCGGCGGCCCAGAAAGTTGATCTGGACCTGTTCGGGCGGGACTATGAACTGGTCAGGGAGGAGCCCGGTGCTGGTTTTCCGACAGTGCTGCTGAACTATCGCGATCAGGTTGTTCGTCTGCCTGCCGGGCCTTTGCCGATAACAAGCGTGGCAGCGGCAGTCGTTGCCATTCGCAGGCTTGAACAGGATCTCCCGGTTGTCGCCATCGAACAGGTGCTTGCGGGCCTGACTGTTCCGGGTCGTTTTGAGCGTCTCGGAACGTCTCCGGATGTATTTGTGGATGTTGGGCATAACCCCCACGCCGCAGGCTGGTTATCGGGGCAACTTGGTAGTCTGAAATCCGCAGGTAGACGCATCCATGCGGTTTACGGTGCCCTGGCCGATAAGGACGTGGAAGGTGTGGCCAGGGCCATGGCCAACGTGGTCGACGCCTGGTATCTGGCGGCGCTCACGGTTCCCCGCGGGCTCTCGGAGCAGGACTTGCAGGCCAAACTGGCGAGTGCCGGTGTCTCCGGCGCATCGGCTTTCGGATCTGTTCGGGAGGCCCTTGAGTCAGCGCTTGCAGCCGCTGCGCCGGCAGATCTTGTCGTTGTGTTTGGTTCCTTCTACACCGTAGCCGAAGCCCGGGAACAACTGCTTGATAATCCATCAGCCCGGAGCTAGGCAGGCCGCCTTAAACTTTGTCCATGGCGGCCGGTAGCCCTTTGAGTTCCGGCTTCCAGGCGGTTAGTATCTGCGGATAGGTGCCTATTGGGGCGCAGTCACAACACTTGGGAGCCTAGCGACGTGGATGGACTGAAACAGAGAATAATCGGGGCACTGGTCCTTGTTTCCCTGGCGGTTATCTTTGTTCCCATGCTCTTTGATGAGCCTCATTCCGAGCGCACCTCCACCACCATCAAGATCCCCGAGGAGCCTCCGTTCCCCGAGGTGGAAGCCCCTGAATCTGACGTGGAGCCCGCACCGTCATACGGTCTTGAGTCCGGTGATCCCGATGTGACGGCTCCGGCCATTGACCAGGAGGCCGTCGATTCCCCCGGATATCGGATTCTCGAGGAGTCCCCCGGTAACGAAACAGGGCCTGAGGTGGCCGGGTCTCCAGATGCTCAGTCCGAGATCGACGCCACTCCGGAGCCGGCCAGTGCGCCGGTCGAAACCGTAGACCAAGGCTCAGAAAGTGAAGTCGCGGAAAACGCAGAGTACGAACGGTCTTTGGAGGGAGCCTGGGTTGTTCAGCTGGGCAGCTTTGGCAATTCCGATAATGCCCGCCGACTCAGGGATCAGGTCCGGGAAAAAGGCTACGGTTCCCACCTCCAGGAAGTGGTCCGTGGGGATACCACGCTGACTCGGGTATTCAGTGGTCCCTTCGCCTCTAAGTCCGAAGCCGAATCCGCCAAAAGGGCCCTGGACGACGCCTTTAACCTAAACAGTCTGGTTACCTCCGGAGAAAAATAGCGCCGGGGTCTCGTTTTATGTGTGTCTGGCGGTTTGGCGCGCCGGGGTTTCCTGATAGAATTCGCGCTTCCTTTTCTCCACCGGGTTTTCAATGGAAGCGCTGATCTGGATTGACTGGGTCATTATCGCCCTGATTACAGTTTCCACGCTCATCAGCCTGAAACGGGGCTTTGTCAGAGAAGCCCTGTCTCTGGTTACCTGGGTGGGGGCGTTCATTCTGGCCCGAACCTTTCATCCCCAGATGCAATCCCTGCTGGAAAGCACGGTTGAAACGCCTCTGGTTCGGCTCATCGCCGCGTTCGCCATACTCTTCTTCGGAACCCTCATCGTCGGAGCCATCATCAATAACATGATTGGCCACCTGATCCGGGCTACGGGGCTGTCGGCCACCGACCGGGTGCTTGGCATGGGGTTCGGGCTTCTGCGTGGTGTGGTGGTGGTCATCGTTGCCATTGCGTTCACCCGGTACACGCCTCTGGCGCAGGATACCTGGTGGCGAACGTCCATTATTATTGAGCGCCTGGCCGTGGTTGAAGACTGGTCCAGGCGTACCCTGGGCGATGAATTTGCGCGTTTTCTCGGGCCAGCCCCGGAAAACGCGCCGGAAGCGGAATCCGGTACTTAGCAGGAAGGCGTGGAACCCGCGTCCACGTCCCGGTAACATTCAGTTTTAACACTCGGAGATAGCTTTATCCATGTGTGGCATTGTCGGCATCGTCAGTACTTCCAACGTAAATCAGTCGCTCTATGATGCGCTGACTGTACTTCAGCACCGGGGCCAGGACGCGGCGGGCATTGTTACTTTTCAGGATGAACGTTTCTACCTCCGCAAGGACAATGGCCTTGTTCGGGATGTTTTCCACACCCGTCACATGCGCCGCCTGGTAGGTAACGTTGGTATCGGTCATGTGCGTTACCCCACGGCGGGCAGCTCCAGCTCGGCCGAGGCACAGCCGTTTTATGTGAACAGCCCCTACGGGATCACCCTGGCTCACAACGGTAACCTGACCAACGCCGATGACCTGAGCAAGGATCTGTTCCGGACCGACCTCCGTCATATCAACACCAATTCCGATTCGGAAGTGCTGCTGAATGTGTTTGCCCATGAGCTGCAGAAGCTTGGCAAGCTGGATCCCACCAAGGACGAGATCTTCTCTGCGGTAGGGGCTGTCCACAAACGCTGTCGCGGAGCATACGCCGTGATTGCGATGATCACCGGTTACGGCATTGTCGGGTTCCGGGATCCCAACGGCATCCGCCCCGCCTGCTACGGGGAGCGCACCTCAGAGGATGGTCGCAAGGAGTACATGATTGCCTCCGAAAGCGTCGCCCTGAGCGCGGCCGGTTACACCCTGGTGCGGGACATTGCGCCGGGTGAGGCTGTGTATATCGAAACCGACGGCACCCTGTACACCCGCCAGTGTGCGGAAGAGCCGCATCTTTTCCCCTGCATTTTCGAGCACGTGTATTTCGCCCGTCCAGACTCCATCATTGACAAGGTTTCTGTTTACAAGGCGCGTCTGCGCATGGGAGAGACTCTGGCTGAGAAGGTGCTCCGGGATTTTCCAGACCATGATATTGACGTGGTCATGCCGATTCCCGATACCAGTCGGACTTCAGCCATGCAGATGGCGCACCGGCTCGGCGTGAAGTTTCGGGAAGGCTTCATTAAGAATCGGTATATCGGCCGGACGTTTATCATGCCTGGCCAGAAAATGCGCAAGAAGTCAGTTCGTCAGAAGCTGAACCCCATTGACCTGGAATTCCGTGGCAAGAACGTGATGCTGGTGGATGATTCCATCGTTCGGGGTACCACCTGCAAGGAAATCGTCCAGATGGCCAGGGATGCCGGTGCCCGCAAGGTGTACTTTGCATCCGCCGCGCCCCCCGTGCGCTATCCGAACGTCTACGGCATCGATATGCCTTCAGCGAACGAGCTGATTGCCCATGACCGTACAGTCGAGGAAATCCGCGAACTGATTGGCGCCGACTGGCTGCTGTATCAGGATCTGGATGACCTGATCACCTGCGTCAGCGATGTGAATGACGGTATTGAAGGCTGGGAGTGCTCGGTGTTTACCGGAAATTACGTCACCGGGGATGTCGATGAAGCCTATCTGAACCGTCTCGATGGCCTCCGCAACGACGAGAAGCGATCCGAGAGTGCCGGTGGCACCCACGGGGACAACGGTATTATTGACTTGCACAACGACGAAGACTGAACGCCGCTTTCAGGCAGGAGATGTAGATGACCTTTCGCCGCGAAGAAACTGTCTGGATTCCTGAGTCCGATCTGGATGGGATGTCCGTCGATACCCTGGCGGTGAGGGCAGGGCAGATCCGCACGGGGCAGCTTGAACACAGTGATGCCATATTCCCTACCTCCAGTTTTGTCTATGGCAGCGCGGCTCAGGCAGCGGCCCGGTTTGGTGGCGACGAGGCCGGTAATATTTATTCGCGTTTTACCAATCCCACGGTACAGGCGTTTGAAGCCCGCATCGCGGCGATGGAAGGTGGTGAAAGAGCCGTCGCGACCGCCTCCGGCATGGCCGCCATCCTGAGCACCTGCATGGCCCTTTTGCAAAGTGGCGACCATGTAATCTGTTCCCGCGGCGTGTTCGGGACCACCAACGTGCTGTTCCAGAAGTACATGGCGCGCTTCGGGGTGGAAACCACGTTTGTCAGTTTGACTGATTTGGAAGAGTGGCAGGCGTCGGTGCGCCCTGAAACCCGGATGCTGTTTATTGAAACGCCATCCAATCCCCTGTGTGAAGTCGCGGATATGGCTGCCCTGGGGCAGTTGGCCCGTGAAAACGACGCGCTGTTCGTGGTGGATAACTGTTTCTGTACCCCTGTGCTTCAGCGTCCGCTGGAGCAGGGCGCGGATATTGTGATTCATTCTGCCACCAAATACCTGGACGGCCAGGGTCGGTGCGTGGGTGGCGTTGCGGTCGGGTCGGCAAAAATGATGGAGGAGGTCCACGGCTTCCTGCGTTCTGCCGGACCCACCATGAGCCCGTTCAACGCCTGGGTGTTTCAGAAAGGGCTGGAAACCTTACCAATTCGTATGCGCGCCCACTGTGACAATGCGTTAGAGTTGGCCCTGTGGCTGGAGAAGCAGTCGGCCGTAGAGCATGTGTTTTACGCCGGGCTCCAGAGTCATCCGCAACACGAGCTGGCGAAGAAGCAGCAAACCGGATTTGGCGGGGTGCTGTCTTTCCAGCTCAAAGGAGCCAGGGAAGAGGCGTGGCGCTTTATTGATGCCACTCGGATGATCTCCATCACCGCTAACCTGGGTGACGTCAAAACGACGGTTACCCATCCGGCTACGACGACTCACGGGCGTTTGTCCCCGGAGGACAAGGAACGGGCCGGGATCACGGAAAGTCTGATTCGGCTTTCCGTGGGGATCGAAGCTGTTGAAGACCTGAAAACCGATCTCGAGCGGGGCTTTCAGGCGCTTCGGAACGCAAGCACCGATAACGTCTGAGCATTCATGGCAGAATCTGCAAAAGCGAAGAAAGCACCACAGGAACTGACAGAGAAGCAGCTGCGCTTTCGCCGCCTGGTAGCCCAGGGCGCTCGCGAAGGGGCTGTTATCGCGTTGATAGCTCTGTGTATCTACCTTTCCATGGCCCTGGTCACCTTCAGTCCTTCAGATCCTGGCTGGGCCAGTATTGGCCACGACACCAGCGTGCAGAACTATGCCGGTCGCACGGGCGCGTGGCTGGCCAGTCTGTTCATGGACTTTTTTGGTCACGTTGCTTACCTGTTCCCGGTCATGATTGCAGGTTACGCGCTGATGCTTATCCGCCGGCGTAACGATTCCCTGGATCTCCACTGGCCGCTGTTCATGATGCGTTTTGGCGGCTTTCTGTTGATTCTGCTTTCAGCAACCAGTCTGCTGTCGCTGTATTCGGTGTTCGGTCTGGGGGCGTCCTCGGGGGGTGTACTGGGAACGGCTGTGGCTGACGCAATGGTGCGCTTTTTCAACCTGCCGGCCACTACGCTCCTGTTGATTGCCATCTTCCTCTTTGCGCTGACGGTCACCACCGGCCTGTCCTGGTTCTGGTTGATGGACCAGGTAGGCGGCCTGACCCTCAGAACGGGGTTTGCCATCAAGAGCCTGTTCAAAGGTAAACCAAAGCCGGAAAAGCCGGAGCCCAGGGCCGAGCCCCCTGTGGTCAAGGATCGCGTACCTCCCGTTGACAGCAAGCGCAAGAAAGAAACAACCGATAAGCCGCGGTGGTGGCAGCGGATCCCCGGTTTTGGTCCTAAGACGCCAAAAGCTCCGAAGGCTGCCTCAAAGACTGAAACCGCTCGAAAGGAGCCCGCACTTGATGGGCTCGCTTCCGAGGTTGATCCGGAGCCGGCGAGGTTGGAAAGTTTCAGCTCGCGGGATGAAACGCCGGTCGCTGACGACAAACCCGTCATTCCTGAGCCGTCCCCCCAACCCTCAGGGCGTTCTCTGAAGATTTCGCCCTTCAAGAAAGATGAGCAGCAGCCGTCCAAGTCGAAAGACAAGGGCAGTAAGCAGCCTTCGCTGCTGGAAGACATTGAAAGCCCGATTCCGCCGATTTCTCTGCTGGATCCGCCAGAGGAACACAAAGAGAGAGGCTACTCCGAGGAATCCCTTGAACATATGTCCCGTCTGCTTGAAGAAAAGCTGGGGGATTTTGGCGTGTCCGTGGAAGTGGTTGAGGTCAATCCGGGCCCGGTCATTACCCGATTCGAGATCAAGCCGGCCCCGGGGGTAAAGGTTAGCAAGATTTCCAACCTGGCAAAGGATCTGGCACGTTCCCTGGCGGTGCTGAGTGTGCGTGTTGTCGAGGTTATTCCCGGCAAGTCGGTCGTCGGTATCGAGATTCCGAATGAAGAACGGGAAATGGTCCGGCTCAGCGAAGTGCTTGGCGCGCGGGTGTTTCAGGAATCCAGCTCACCACTGACACTGGCACTGGGTAACGATATCGGTGGCAACCCGATGGTTGCCAATCTCGCCAAGATGCCGCACCTGTTGGTAGCGGGTACCACCGGCTCCGGTAAATCGGTCGGCGTCAATGCCATGCTCCTGAGCATGCTGCTGAAGGCGGGCCCGGAAGAGGTCCGCTTCATCATGGTGGACCCGAAGATGCTGGAACTGAGCATCTATGATGGCATTCCCCATCTGCTGGCGCCGGTGGTCACCGACATGAAGGAAGCGGCCAACGCTCTCCGCTGGTGTGTGGCTGAAATGGAGCGCCGCTATAAGCTGATGGCCAGCCTGGGGGTTCGCAACCTCGCGGGCTACAACCGCAAGATCAAGGACGCGGTGGCCGCCGGTGAACCGCTCCTCGACCCTTTCTGGAAGCCGGACGAGTATCTGGCCAACGACGAGCAGGAGCGGCCTGAACTCGATACCCTCCCGTTCATCGTGGTGGTCATCGATGAATTTGCCGACATGATGATGATCGTCGGTAAAAAGGTCGAGGAATTGATCGCCCGGATCGCCCAGAAGGCGCGCGCGGCCGGTATTCATCTGATCCTTGCCACCCAGCGGCCCTCAGTGGATGTCATAACCGGTCTGATCAAGGCTAACATTCCCACCCGGATGTCGTTCCAGGTCTCGTCCAAGATCGATTCCCGGACGGTGCTGGATCAGGGTGGCGCCGAGCAACTGCTGGGGCATGGGGACATGCTCTACCTGCCGCCGGGCTCGGGCCTGCCGGTTCGTGTGCATGGGGCCTTTGTAGACGACGATGAGGTTCATCGTGTGGTCAGTGCCTGGAAAGCCCGTGGCGAACCTGTTTACGTGGACGATGTCCTCAATGGCGCCGAAGGCGAGAGCCTGCCGGGTGTCCCCAACCTGTCGGAAGGAGGTGGGGATAGTGAAGGGGATGCCCTTTACGACGAGGCAGTTGCATTTGTGACCGAAGGCCGGAGAGTGTCGATCTCCTCGGTACAGCGTAAGTTCAAGATCGGGTACAACCGGGCGGCAAACCTGGTTGATGCCATGGAAGCATCCGGCGTAGTCAGCGCCGCAGGCCACAATGGCGCCCGCGAAGTTCTGGCGCCGCCGCCCCCCAGAGATTAGGAGTAACGAACCATGAAACAGTCTTTTCTGATTTGCCTGTTGGCCCTGGCAATGACTGTGTCTCTGTTAAGCCCTGTGGCTGCCAGCGAAGAGGGCCTGGGCGCAGACGAGCTGGCCTCAATGCTGAAAAGCTACGAGTCCTATCAGGCGGATTTTATCCAGATCGTGGTCAATGAAAATGGCAACAAGGTTCAGGAAACCCGGGGCACGCTGAAAGCCAAGCGGCCGGGACTGTTCTACTGGGAAACCAGCGCGCCGCTGTCGCAGTTTATTGTCAGTGATGGCGAAACCGTGGAAGTTTACGATCCGGACCTGGAGCAGGTCACGATCCACAATCTCGATGATCGTGTGCAATCCACTCCCGCACTGCTGCTCAGCGGTGAAGTGGATAACCTGGAGGAGACCTACCAGGTTTCCGGTAGGCAGATCGGAGACAACACACGGGAGTTCACCCTCGAGCCACGAAGCCCCGATTCTTTGTTTACGTCCCTGAGACTGACGTTCTTCAACGGTGAGCTCCAGGAAATGCGTATGCAGGACTCCCTGGCTCAACTGAGCGTGCTTAGCTTTGACCGAATCAGGCTCAACGAACCGGTTGAGGCCGGCGCATTTACCCTCGACTATCCGGAGGGTGTGGACATTATCCGGGACGGGGCCTGATGCAGGACAGCCTGTTCGCGGAATCTGCGGGTTTCCGTCCGCTGGCTGCACGAATGCGGCCGGCAAGCCTGGATGACTACGTTGGCCAGGCCCACCTCGTAGGGCCCGGCAAACCGCTGCGGCGTGCGGTCGAACAGGGTCAGCTTCACTCCATGATTCTCTGGGGCCCTCCTGGAGTCGGCAAAACCACCTTTGCGCAGTTGTTGGCGAACGTGAGTGATCTCAGCTTCGAGACGGTTTCTGCCGTACTGAGCGGTGTCAAAGAAATTCGGGCCGTGGTGGAGCGAGCTCGCAATCGGAAGCAGTCCCAGGGCCGGGACACTCTGCTATTCGTGGATGAAGTGCACCGCTTCAATAAAAGCCAGCAAGATGCCTTCCTCCCTCATATAGAAGACGGCACGTTCATCTTCGTAGGTGCTACCACCGAAAATCCGTCCTTTGAACTGAACAGTGCCTTGCTGTCCCGGACCCGGGTCTATGTGCTCAAGAATCTTGAAGAAGAGGACGTTCTCAAGCTGTTACGCCGTGCGTTGGCGGCCGAGGAAGGCTTTGGCGGTCGACTGCGGGTTGATGAGGATGTGCTGACCCTGATGGCCTCGGCATCTGGCGGTGACGCCCGCCGTGCGCTGAATATCCTGGAAGTGGCAGCCGATCTGGCTGAGCCCGACGAATCCGGCATTGACCGCGTCACCGCCGATCAGCTTGAGCAGGTCATGCAGACCAGCCTGCGTCGATTCGACAAGGGCGGTGATGTGTTTTACGACCAGATCTCCGCGCTGCATAAATCCGTTCGCGGTTCCGATCCGGACGGTTCGCTGTACTGGCTGTGCCGGATGCTCGATGGCGGCTGTGATCCGCTGTATGTGGCCCGGCGTCTGGTGCGCCTTGCCAGTGAAGACATTGGTAATGCCGACCCTCGTGCCCTGCAGCTCAGTATGGACGCCTGGGATGCGCAGGAACGCCTCGGGTCGCCCGAGGGGGAGTTGGCCCTTGCCCAGGCGGTGACCTACCTGGCCCTGGCACCCAAGAGCAACGCCGTCTACAACGCCTTCAATCAATGCATGGCCGACATCCGTCAGGATCCGGACTATGAAGTGCCCGTACACCTGCGTAATGCGCCCACCAAGCTTATGAAAAGCATGGGGCACGGTGATACCTATCGCTACGCCCATGATGAGCCCGAAGCCTTCGCCGCCGGGGAGTCC
>JAWWAT010000034.1:0-15265 GCA_033721635.1 Marinobacter sp.
AATTCCCGGGAAAACCGGCGACGGCGTTGGCAGGGTTTGGTTACGCTTAATTCGTTCATGTTAAGTGTCCACTAGAAAATAAGTGGACACTATCCTGACGACGGCAGCGCCAGGCTCAAGATGGGATCACCGGACGCTTACGCTTCAGGCGCAAGCGCATACGGAGGTGTTGGAGTTTTTCTCATGATGCCCTCGAAGTCGATAGGTGGTTTTTGCGAGGGTCTGTGGCCTGAACTACATGCCCCCGAAAGAAGCCCGGCAAAGTGAGGAAGTCACTTCGAAGTTGAGAGCATTGATAGGTAAGCTGCAGCATGGCGTAGCTACCTAGCCTAAGTATTTAATAGAGAATGCCTAGAGCTGATGCTTCTCGTTCTGCACTACAGAGTAACTAAGTATTCGGCAGCTAATGGGTGAGACCTGAGTCTCCAGTCTTCGACAAAACTTATAGCCCACGTGGACATACCATCGCGAAGACGTCCGTAGTAGACCGTAAGAGATTTATGTCAAGAACCTGTGCAATTTGAGGAAACCTAATTTAAACAGCGCCTTGTTGGTTTTTCACAGCTGTACCTTCCCCCGTTTTGGCTTGAGATATCCCCCCATTGTCGAGCCGCAGCCTGCTCTCGGATTCCCGGTGGGACGAGATCTAACACGTGTACCTACCACTTTTGGAATGGAAAGAGACCGTTGGCCGGACCCGTCCCGTAATCCCATCATGAGCCTGGCGCTGCCGCCGTCAGCATAGTGTCCACTTATTTTTTTAGAGGACATTTAACATGAACGAAGTAAGCGTAACCAGCCCTACCCAATGCCGTCGCCGGTTTTCTCGGGAATTCAAAGTCCAGATTGTTGCCAAATGCCTGGAACCCGGTGCCTCTGTTTCCCGGATCTAGCTGGATAATGGCCTCATCGCCAACATGGTCCGGCGCTGGAGCGCCTAAAGCGCCTTCGAAAACAGCGGGATTTGTAGCGGTCCACTTGCCGGCAGCGTCTTCTGCAACGGGCAACCAGTCAGTTCCAGACGAGCGTAGCGCCATCCGCATCGAAATTCCCCGCGCCGATGGGGCGGTCGTGGTGGAGTGGCCTGCAGAGCAGGCGCATCAATGTGCTGCTTTGCTACCGGACCTGCCGGAAAGCTTGGCAGCATAACCTCTTTTGGAGAGAAACCAAGCCCCGGCAGGCAATTACTACGCACGGCATCCTAAATTTGGCTAAGCTTAATGCAGATATCGCGAGGAGGTTATTAGAGGGCCTTTCAGAGCGGATTTCAAAAAGCTTTAAAGGGAGTAAAGACATCTCAGTGGAGAAAGGGCGACTGAATTGGCGCATTGGCAAGCCAACCTTTATTGGGGAGGGGCACTATGAATGAGACGGGGAATTCTCTTGACTCACTTCGCGATCAGGCGCTCCAAGAAATTTTGGATTTGTTCCATGGTGATCACGATGCAATGAAGCATTGGCTGTCCCGCGAAGTCCGAGGGCTGGGATATATAACTCCTGAGGAAGCATTAAAGACGAGGGTCGGAATTGATCGTCTAAGAGTGCTAATTGCTCGATTGGAGCATGGAATACCAACGTGATCAACATTCATATCGCGCCCCTAGCTGAGGTGCGGGCGGGAACTCTGTTACAACGATCAATCTTCGCCAACGCTGTAGAAGCATGAAAATTACTCAGCTAGAAACGGTTAAGCTAGAGGGGAAAGGGTCAGCTTAAGCATGGCGACTGCTTTTGATCCTGTTTAGAAACCATGCGAATCAACGGTCAAGTTTGTATGTGAAAGGCCTAATTCCTAAAACCGCTAGACAATTATTGCTAGTCAAGACCTTTCACAGAATATTTGTTCAAACTATTGACTACAGGCTCATCGAGCTCACGAGCTTGATCACAAAACAAGTCCGCTATTCGTTCAGCCTCTTCGGTGTGATGGGTGTGAGCCAGAGATTCTAAGTAGCTTTGTCGGGTTATCTCTTCGTGCCGTCTGAGCACGACTATATGCATTAAGTGAGGTGTCACGGGATCAAAGTTAAAACCGGCGAACCCAGACCATGGGGAAGCCGAATCTTCAGTTAGCAGGTTGTAGTACCTTGCCCAAGTACTTTTAGTTCTCATTACATCGCTTAAAGCCTGTAAATGGCCAGCAAGAGCCAAATATCCTCGCCAGAGCTGAATTCTAAGCAGCCATTTTGCATCTGTCTCCGCCAACCTAAAATCCACCCTCGTGGATTTGTAAGTGGCTTTCGGATTGAGACAAAAAGACGTTTGAATCCTCGATGCGAGAACCGACGCAGAAGGAAAATCTGGAAATCCAGGAATGGAAAAGTATCGCCAATGTGGCACAAAATGTTTGTGAGCCAGCCCCGAATAGATCCCTAACCAGGCCTCATAACAAAATCTTGAAATGTCCTTTCCCTCGAAAACCGACACGTCTGTGGATTGAGTTTGCTGGTTTCCACTGGGCTTCAACCATTGCTTTATCCGAAGTGCGACCTGCCGTCGGGTGTGGCGTCGCATGGAACGGCTGGCCCTCAGTGCTTGATGGTAAGATTTGTAATCTAGGGTGTCTTGCCATGCTCGCGACAGGAATTGGTTGAGGAAAATGCTTCGGACGCTGATCGGCTGGACCGGCGCACCAATGGATGCGCAGATGTCCTCCCAATTCGCCGGCCGAGGATAGACCAGGTTCAACCAGTTGATGCAATCGGGCCCGGTGTTACTATCCACGAATTCATTGTTCAAACCTACAAAGGCAACCTGCGGATCTTTGATGACGCGCTGCACAACCGAATGTAGCGCTTTCAATACATCAAAGCCTTTGCTCGGTAATCCTTGACTCATCTTGGACAGATCTGTGAGGTTGAATCGAACTCCACACATTGGACACTCCCGGGCGAGGAGCTCTGAAGGGTTTGGCCAGGGTTTAAGACACAGGGAGCAGGTTTTTTTGAGTGGCTCCGCATGTATCGGGCAATGGCGGAACCATGGATACTGAAAGAGATAACTGTGATAGCCCATTCGAGCACAGCTTCGGCAATTTCGCAGTACCTTCCAACGAGCTGATTCAGGTACAGGAGGGAAATAGTCAATGCAGTATTGAAGGCAATACGCAGCTTCCCAATGACGCGCTAACTCAGGTGAAGACAGGCGTCGGTCACCGTACCTCGGAACACATTTTTCTAACGCTCTTCGAATCACAGGCATTCGGTACCAATGATTCGCGATCAAAAACCGTCGAAAGGCACTATATTCGCTTTCAAAGGGCCGCCGCAGTATTAAGCCAGTGTTCATCCCTGTGATGCCCTGCCAACTAACTGCACTAGGCTTGGCTTTATACCTGAAGCCTTTAAGCTCTTAATGACGCAGGCCTCCTGTATCGCCTCATCACGACTATCTCCACAACATGACAGATAGTCCATGACGAGAATGTTCGTTGCTCGAACAAACTGGGCCATTCCCCATGACGTCAGTTCCAAAGGAATTCCGTAGTCTTGACGGAAGCGACGCCAGTATACGGGGGCAAGGTGCGCTAACCGCCAACCCTGATTGAAAAGGTCAGGACAGAAATACTCAGTTGCCGTCTGCTGGGTGGATTGGGAGACAACATATTGGTCATATCCTTTCAGGCACTCGGCGAGCTCTGTTTCTGAACGAATTCCGAAAAAGTAATCGAGGTTGTTAAAGAAACGCTCGAGCAAGTAGCGGTTCTCGCGCAGCAGCAATGCTCGGCCCAAAGGCTCGAATTGATCCTGGTTCGCCACAAAAAACACAACGCAATTGACACGCAGTCTTGAGAGTTCATTATAGATTTCCGCAAAGGCACCCAACTGGCCCAGACTCAACAGCTGGGCTTCGTCCACCATCAACACGACCTGCCTGGTGTCGTTGGATAGTGAGGCCTCAGCCAATCTCATGACAATGAGGTCGAGTAGGGCATCGGCAATCTGGCGCCGTACGGCAAAACCTAGCGCCCGCGCTACTTTTGCAAAGACGGCACGGACGGTTTCCACGTCACGTTGACCATAATGAGTGTAAAAGGCGTGTATTGGCTGCCCGCTCCGGTTTGTAAGCTTGTCACCTATCGCCTCTAGTGCCCGAGTTTTACCCAGCCTGGCCTCACCGACGATGAGTCCTCCGGTGTGACCGCATTGAACCCAGCTCTCAAGCCGATCCTGAAGCGCTTTCCCCATAGGGGTCGGAATCGAAAAACCGGATGCATCCTCTAGTGCCGACGCGGCAGTCATATTGTTCATTTTTTCCGTGCTCTGGCCATGTGCGGACTCCAATCAGATAGGCGCTTGAGTGCAGCGTTCACTTCGGGTGCCTCTCGGACGACGCTTTCCCGGGCGCCGTATGGTGCGGCGGGTTCTTTATTTACTTCATCGATCTGACCGGACAGGGTCACCATAGTCAGGGCCTCCTTCGGTAAATGGCGATGAGCCATCGTGTAGTTAAAGTACCCGCCGAGCGGATCTCGCCTGGAGAGGAAACCTCTTCTGACCATTTGGTTGATTCGCTTTCTCAACGATACGCTGTGGGCAAATCTTAACCATGGGCCTGGGGCTTTCACGGTCCCCAACGGCGTTCCCTCTATCGTCGTAACATCTAAATAACGAATGTCGCGAATATCGAGTACGATATTCACTTTTTGTCCAACAAGGGCTGCAGAGTTCAGCGCCGCTCCTTCGTACTGGCATCCCTCAAAATTGATTCGTGGGCGCCCAGCAGTAGAGCCTTTTCGGACGGTTGCGCTGCGCATTCGTTCAAACGGTTTTAGGCCCGGTCCCAGGAATCCCGACCGCAATGGGGTGAGATGGTTGGCCATTTGATATGCAATCTGCTCCATAGGGGTAACGCCGCCCTGATTTCCCAACGGGCGGTGATTGTGTTCAGTGAGTAGAACGCTTATTGATTCTTCTAGAGCTCGCAGTGAGATAAAGGGCGGCTCCTTTTGAAGCTTACTCGGCTCACGAAGAGTGTCGGCTGGATGACTCCCGGTCGTGGACGGAAAGCGATGAATATCAATATTCAGACGCCGGAATGCTTGCTCCACCAGCGCTCGGGCCGTCGGTGTTTTCGGTAACCCGAAGTTGCAGGTTGCGCCAAGGTGCTCACACACCATCCGGCGCACCTGATGCGACAGGTGGGAGAGCGCATTATCCAAACGGATAATTCCAAATGCGGGACGGCAACAGGCCTCACCGAGAGCAGAAGGGAATCCAGCGGTCGCAACATAGGTAAGTCCAGGCGTTGTAAGGTTCAGTGGCTCCCATGGCTGGATGAGTTGTTCCAGAAGCGCAAGGATATCAGCAGCACAGGGATGGACAGTCGGTGCGATTGTCGAGGCCAGGTAGCAGCCAGTCCCAACATCACGCGCGAGCAGGACGGAGATTCGGCCCAACCGAATGGGCTTCATCCGATTGTGCAGGACCACGGCAGCGGCTCCCTTGCAATCAACGAGGGCTTCGTCAATCTGGATTTCCTGAAAGGCACAGACCGGCGCCTTTCTGGCGCCGATCACACGCTTGGATTCTCTTGGCATCAAAAAATCGGTTTTGGTGCGTCGCAGGAAACGACGTACAGATTCGTAGCCTCGTGAGACAGACGTGAACGGGTAAGCATCTCTCGGCCAGCCCTGAGACTCCAGGTGAGAGATAAACTGTGCGTGGAGGGCTTTGGGGCTGAGGTTCTGGCCGCGCCGACTGCGCCTTACCGCTAGCCGGATTTGCTCAGTCAGGTGCGCTTCCAGATTGGGTACGGTTGCTAACAGATGGCCGAAAGCACAACGTCCACCAACGGGCTGGGTCAGCGTGGCCAATGACGAGTTCCGGATGGGAATTTTTATCTGGCGATAAGGGATCAATCCGCGGGTCAATGCCGGCGGGTGATCGTCGGCCCCCCCAAGGCATCGGTTCATGAGGATTGATACTTTACTGGGCGAGACGCCCAGATCCTCGGCGACCATTCTCATGGTGCGCCCTTCCAATACGCCGGCGGCGATACGCAAATTCTTTTGAAAACCGCGACGACGCTCACTGGTCAGTCCTTGGGTGTCAACCAGAGGCCAGTTGGTAATTTCCTGCCATTCTGGCTCCATAAGGAGCCTTTCGCGCCAGGTCAATTCCATGCGGCAATCACCGTATCGTAATTCAGTGGTCGCTGAGTAAGATCGCATACCAGATCATGCCGGTGCAGGAGCCGGTATAGCGCGAGCTCTTTCGGATACTGCTCTTGGCGAGATGAATCATGTAGTAGGTCGCCGACGGCCAGGGAATCTTGCGCGCGGGCAATATCGTAAAGCCGTTGTTCCTCCACTTGGGTGTCAATACCTTGGGCGAGGGCTTGCGCGAGCACCTGAATTAGGGGTAGCCAGTTCAGGGCAAGTTGCTCCTGCTCTAGAACCGACTCATTGGCGACCACTTCGAAATGCATCCCGTATTGGTCGAAAAAAGCAACAAGCATCGCCTCTTTTTCCCGATCGAATTTGCCCTCCGGTTTTAACTCCAGAATCTGGATCCGGCCACTGCGAACCGCATAAACGTCAGGGATGTAAAAGCGGCGATTCACCAGAAGTTGGTAGGGCTGAGGGACGAAACTCGTAACGTCTCTGTCCGCCTCTAACAGCAGCGCATGGATCAATTCGGCGTATGAATGAAAGGCCCCGCGCTGGGGAAACTTGACACACCTTTGCTCGTAATAGTCCGTCGATTTGGTCAGAGAAACCGACGTAGGTTGCTGCGCGGGGATCAACTGACCTTGCGCAAAGCGAACACCAGACGGGCTCACCGGATTTGGCGGTGGCAGGGAGCGAGAGGCCGTCATTGCGGGTCCCTCAAACGAATTAGGGACTCGTAAGTATCGTTCACAATCCCGAATTGAGCAATATTTGATCAGCTTGACGATTGCACATAGTTCGTCAACCGGCCCCGTTTCTTGCGGTTTTCCCGTTGGTTGCCATACTTAGGAGACCGGAGGAGGGCGCTTGGCCGGGCCCGTAATTCCACCCTGAAATTGACAGAACCCCGGGGGGGAAATGTCAAAATCCATCACCAGCGCGCGGTCATTTCCGCGCCCGTCTCGAAACAAGCGTTCGCTCGGGTTTCAGGAGCGTCCGCTGGTCTCGTTCCCGATCACCGAGGTGACCATCGATTGGGACCGGCTCATCGACAAGCGGCCCTTGTTGCTGGAAACCCTCGACACCATGCCCAAGTACCTGCTCAAGCCCGAGGTGCTGACGCTGCTGGAGGCCGAGACTCACCCCATGCACCGGTTGATCCTGGATCTGATGTGGTGCACCGGCGCCCGGGTCTCCGAGGTCCTGGCCATCACGCCGGCAAGTTTCATTGATGACGGCTACGACTTCGGGGTGGTCCTCAAGACGCTCAAGCAAGGGGCAGGGCGGCCCAGCAAACGCAGCCTGCAACGATCGCCCAAACGCTTCATCCCAATTCTGGATAGAGACTTTCAGACCCGGATCCAGAGCTACCTGTGGATGGGGAAGTTTCGGAAGGACGAGCGGATCTTTCCGATCACCCGCCAGGCGGTCAGCGCGAACATCGATCGGTTAGTAGATCAGGTGGGGGGAGAGCCGCCGTTCAAGATCGGGTGCCACACCTTTCGGCACAGCTTTGCGGTGCACCTGCTTCTGCACGGGCGGCCATTGAAGTTTGTGAGTCAATTGCTGGGGCATCGCAGTGTCGAGTCGACGGAGGTTTATACGAATGTCCTCACGTTTGACGGAGCACACTTTTTAGAAGGGGTGGATTTTCACTGACGGAAGCTGAGGTGAGGAGCGTCAATACCGCCCTCCGAAGAAGGCGGTATCGGACACTACTCTCTGATTACCATCAGCTCAGATCAACTGAGGGCGCACTCGGCCCGTTATCCTTGACCGATTCGATGCCTTTGTCCCTAGCGCTCGTGGACGAGTACATCTGGCTTTTGCCAATGGTCTGCCCGTTCGATGCCTTGAGCACAAAGTAAGGCTCACTAGCGGAAGAGGTCTTTCGTTCATAGAAACGATCAAACGGGCTGTGCTGCCGAACCGATTCAACGCCATTTTCGGCACCGGCCTTGTTCACGTAGCCCTCACTTTGCAGAATAATTTCACCATTACCAGCCTTCAGGCGAAAGTAATGTTGAGAGTTACTGCCTCGGAAGAGTTCGTATCGTGCTGACATATTAACGCGACTCCTTACGAACGCCCTTGAATGGGTGGTCATCGGACTTCACGTCCATAAACCTGCCCGTTTCTGCGTCACGTTTGACCCATCTACCGTTGCTCATCTGAGTTTGGGATCGCTTGCGGACCGCACCGATCCGCTTGTTGTCACCGTAAGGTCTATTCACTGCCATGACCGTTCTCCTCTAGAACCAGTCGTTTACAAAAGTGCCTTCTGGCAGTAGAATCCTTGCCGACTAAAGCTGGTACCTACTGCCCGTTGGCGGTCCAGGTGCACTAACTAACCTGATTGGAGGTCCTCCTTTCGGGTTTTTTAGTGTCTTGACTATTATACTAATCATATTGATGACGTCAATCGTTTTAGTCACTATACTCAAAAAGGTTTGCACCTTCGCGGGTGCTAGGTCTATCTTAGTTTCAAGAAACAATCCGCTTACCGGGGACAGAGGGAATGGAGAAGCATAGCGCGCCGTTTGAGGGCGTCTCGGGCCAGCAGCTGGAAAGACTTGCCCATATTGAGTTCTTGGCTTACTTCACGGGCAAGGTTACGCGGAAAGATATTATGCAGCGATTTGACGTGGGATCCGCTGCAGCAACCCGCGATCTCAGTGCCTACGTCGATGCAGCTCCCGATAATATTGTTTACGACCCACGGCAGAAGCACTACGTCACCACCAACGACTTCCGGTGTTTGCTGCCACTCTCTGCCGAAAAGTGCCTGTCTACACTCACGAGCGGGTTTGGTGACGTCATGGACGGCCAGGAAGATTTCCGGTGTGCACACCTCATCGCTCTGGAAAAGCCCGATTTGGAGATCACTGCTACGTTCTCCAGGGCTATTTCCATCCACCGGCCAGTTCAGATCGAGTATGTTTCGAAGTCGAGCGGTGCTTCCTCCCGCGTCGTTTGTCCCCACTCTCTGTTGAACAGCGGGTTACGGTGGCATGTCCGAGCCTATGACCGAAAACGCTCTAAGTTCTCGGATTTCGTTCTCAACAGGGTGATCGCTGCAAAGATACTGCACAGGGAGAGCCCCGGGCCCGATGAAATCGTCAGCGAGGACGTGGACTGGGTGGAAGAGGTGGAATTGGTGATTGAGGCGCACCCAAGGTTGGATAGTCACAGTCGAATGGCCATTGAGAGGGAATTTTCAATGCAGGAGGGCTGCCTAATCAAACAAGTTCGAAAGGCCCAGGTCGGCTATTTGCTGAACAGCTGGAATGTCGATGCTACACCCGGAGCTGATTTGAGAGGCCATCACATTCTGCTTCACCTGAAAAATGCAGAGAGTATTGAAAAAATGAACATCGACAGTTTCAAACTAGCACCGAACTTGGACTAAATGATTTCTATTTTTGGCATTTAGGCGCCCCGATTCACTGACTAATTCTTGTGTTGATTTGGTGAACCGGGACGCCTGACTGCGCTTTGCTGGCGATCACCCCGGCCAGCTTCATTGATGACGGTTACGACTTTGGTGTCATGATGAAAGCGCTCAACAAGGGTAGGGTGGTCAAGCAAACGCAGCCTACAACGCTCCCAAAACGCTTCATCCCGATCCTCGACCGGGTCTTCCAGACCTGACCCCGAGCAATCTGTGGATGCGGAAGATTGGGGAGCACGAGCGGATCTTTCCGATCACGCGCAAGGGGGGGGCAGTGCCAGCATCGATCGGCTCATCGAGCGGAGTGGGGTAGAGTCCCGTTCAAGATCGGGTGGTGTCATACCTTGTCTATTCGCTATGTCGCCAAGGTATCCCCGTCCGACATCGGATCGTTTTGGTCGCGGCTTGGCGTAAAACTATGATTAAATTGAAAAACTCGACTATCCTCCCGTCGAAGTCAGTAAAAATCGTCAGAACTGCTCGACGGATCTTCGAGTATGGGTGGAGATCACCACACCACGGTTTTGAACCTTTATGCTGCAGTAAGAACCTTGGATAGAGACGACTCAAAACGAAGCCGGACAGACGAAAGGATGCCATTTGTATGAGTTTTCAGTTTATTCACGCCGCCGACTTGCACATTGACTCCCCAATGCGCGGCCTGGACCGGCACGCTGACGCGCCAGTGGAGGAGATCCGCAGCGCCACGCGACGGGCGTTTGAGAACCTGATCGACACCGCGGTCGAGCAGGGCGTGGATTTTGTGCTCCTGGCTGGCGACGTCTTTGATGATGACTGGCGTGATTTTCACACCGGTCTTTTCTTCACCGAGCAAATTGCCCGCCTGAAGCACGCCGGCATCCCGGTTTTTATCATTCATGGCAATCACGATTCTGAAGGCGGCATGACCAAGCGCTTGCCCCTGCCTGACAACGCGATTGTGTTCGACTCCCGAAAACCTGAGACGCATCGTCTGGATGACATCCAGGTCGCCATTCACGGCCAGAGCTTCCCTGAAAGACACGTTCCGGAAGACCTTGCGTCCGACTACCCGGGCCCGGTGCAGGGCTGGTTCAATATTGGAATGCTGCACACCAGCCTGGATGGTCGCGAAGGGCATGCGGATTATGCCCCCACAACCGCTCAGAAGCTGATCGACAAAGACTACGACTATTGGGCGCTTGGCCATGTTCACAAGCGCGAGATCGTCAGCGAGACGCCCTGGATCAGCTTTCCCGGCAATCTTCAGGGACGCCGGGTAAAAGAATCCGGCTCCAAAGGCTTCGATCTGGTCTCTGTGTCCGACGATGGCGCTATTCAGGCCGAGCATGTGTCCGCCGATGTGGTGCGCTGGCACCAGATAACGCTCGACTGCAGCGAGATCGAGACCCAGGCGGAATTGAAACGCGCCGTCACCGAACTGATCCCAAGACACATTGGCTCTGATGATGACCGCCTTCATGCAGTGCGGGTGATCGTTGAGGGGCAGTCAGCTCTTTATGTGGAAGAAGCCAAAAGCCCCGGCCTACTGGCAGCCACCGTCAGGGCGGCCAGCTATGAAATCGATCATTTCGATCTGTGGATCGAAAAAGTTCGCAACGCCTTAAAGCCAACCATCGACCGCGACCACGAGGCTAAACGCGAGGACGCGATTGGCGAACTGGTGGGGCTCAGCAATGTCATCGCTTCCTCGCCCGAGAATCTCAAGGAATTCATTGAGCAGGAATTGCAGACGGGGCTGGATGCCATGCCAGCAGAGCTTCGCTCCCTTGAAGTCTTGCTGGAAGGGCAGGATTACCGGCAGTTGCTCCTTGATGCCGAAGCCACCATTCACGCCACACTGACGTCCGTCGAGGAGGCCGAAAAATGAAGCTGTTGAAGATCACCCTCGACGCCTACGGCCGGTTTGATGGCCTTGAGCTGGATTTTGAAAGCCCGTCAAACCAAGGCAATTTGAATCTCATCGTCGGTTGGAATGAGGCGGGCAAGTCCACCGCCTTGCGCGCGATGTCGGACCTACGTTTTGGCATCCCTCAACGGTCCGCAATGAATTTCAGATTCGACTCGGCCCAGTTGAGCATTACCGGCATCTTTGAGCGTGCTGACGGCTCGCGCATTGGCTTGACCCGTCTAAAAAAGCGCAAGGGTGATCTGTTGAGCTTTCATCCGGACAATCCCGATCAGACAGAGGTTGTGACAGACACGGCTCTGATTGATGAGCTCCAGGCAGGCTTGGATCGGCGCGAGTTCGAGCTGATGTATGGGATTGACCACGAACGCCTGCAGCAAGGCGGACGCGACCTGGTGAAGGGCGAAGGCAGTCTTGGCAACACGCTGTTTGAGGCCAGCGCCGGCCTGACGGATGTGAAATCAACCCTGGCCAGGCTCGAATCACGTTCCGGGGAACTGTTCAAATCAAAGGGCACCAATCCTGTTCTGAACGCTGCCGCAAAGTCCTACAAGCACGACAAGGCCGAACTGAAAAAGGTTCAGGTCAGCCCGAAGGCATGGGTTGCTCTGCAAAAAGCCCATCAGAAAGCGCAGGAAGAATTGGACTCCGCCAAACAGTCGCTTCAGGACCACCGCCGGGAAAGGGATAAATACCAAACGCTACGCTCGTCCTTGCCGACGCTTCAGACTATCACCCAAGCTCGCGACGGCATTGCCGAGCTCCAGGATCTCCCGGATTTGCCCGCCGACATGCGCGATCGTCGAACCCAGGCGCAGAGTGGTTTGCAGGACGCCCGAGAGCAGATGGAATCCAACCAGATCGCGCTGGACGATAACCAGCTGGAGCTGGACAACATAGCATCCGATGACAGCGTGCTTGGCTGGCGAGAGTCTGTCGAAGGCTTGTCCAGGGATTTGCACCATTACCGTGAGAATACCCGCGAGGCTAGCGAGCTTCAGGCAAGCATTGATGAAACCTCAAAACGTCTGGAGGCCATGGCCGCTCGGCTGTCTGACCAGAAGATCGAATCGGTGCTGTCCTGGGTACCCAGCCAGGGCGACAAGCAAATCGCTCTGGATCATTGCGAGCGGTATGAGCATGCGGTTAGCGAACTGCAGAGCCTCAAAGGCCGCCTTGAGAGCATTGCAGAACAGGTAAGCGACGACCCGACGCCGGATGAAACGACTTCTCAAGCCGATTACGAGGCCATCGCACAAGCGTTGGCAGAAGCGCATCCATTATCGGATGCCGACGCGACACTGAGGCGATACCAGGCCGACATCAACTCGGACGACAGCAAGCTTGAGCGATTGCTTCGCGAGGCCGGCCTTGACGGTCTGGCGCAAGCCCGAGCCGTTGACCCTATTCCTGAGACAACCATCGCTGAGAAGGAGGGGTTGATAGATGACATCACGGCAGACGGCCAGCGCCTTAAGGAGAGGCTGTCAGATGCCGAGGACGCCATCGAGACCGCCAAGCGCGACATTGCCCGACTCAATGCCGGGGCCGATGTAATCACTCAGGAGCAACTGGACAGTCAGCGCAAGCAGCGTGATAGGGGCTGGGATCTTGTGGTGCTTCGTTACATTGAAGGGGACCAAAGCGACGCTCTGAACCGGGAAATTGAGGAGTACAGCGCAGGTGCGCCGCTCACCGTGACCTACCAGCGAATGGTTTCTGGTACCGATGTCATGGCCGATCAACTTCATAGCGATGTTCAACGAGCCACTGAACTCAGCCAGGCCAAGGCGAATCTTGTATCGCGTCAGAGCGAGGCGGGCCGGCTGACCGAAGAGATCGAAACTCAGAGAACTCGCTATCAAAAGGAGCAGTCGGATTGGTCGGATCTCTCCCAGCAACACAACTACCCACGGGCCATGGCTCCCAAGACTTTGAGTAGCTGGCACCTGAAGCTGCAGGCGATATTAGAGTTGGCTGAGCAGATTGAGAGACGGACTCAGCAGAAAGTAGCGCTTGAGGATCAAGTCGAAACTGTGCATCAAAAATTAGTCAAGGCTCTGGAACACGCGTGGATTCAAACCCAGGGAGAATTCTTCCAGGCTTTGGTGGCCCGCGCTCAGCGCTGGGTTAATAAGTTCAACGAGGACAGTGGCGCTCGTGCCGAACAGCGTCGCCAAGCAGAGTTGCTGCGCAAGCAACAAACCCGATTGGTTGAGCAACAGCAGGAAGCACAGTGCGAAGTCGAGCAAGCCGGAGTTCAGGTAAGTGAAGCGTGCCAGTCTTACGGCCTTCCCGAGAACGCAGGCCCCCGGGCTCTGCGTCGTCGCTTGGATGAGTTGATGGAGATTCAGCGAGAGACAGAGGAAGTGTCGAAGTCACGGGAAAAACTCAAAGCGCATCTCGATCTTGCCAAACAGTTTGAAGATCGCTGTCACGCGCTGGCGGAGGGATTGGACGCCGAATTGGGCAAGGATCTTCCAGCCTGGGTTGAACGCATGTCCAATCGACTGCAAAAAGCGATCACCAATGCCGAAGACCGCCAACGCGTGCAGAGCGAGCGCACGCAGATCAAGAAATCCCTGGACCGCTCCACCCAGAAAGCCCGGGAGCATGAGGATACTCTGAATCAGTTGATGGGTCAGGCCGGCGTTGACTCGCTGGAGGCGCTGGCGGACCTTGAGCAAAAGCTTGATCGCCGGAGACAGTTGCAGGAAAAGTTACAGCACGCCGAGGACACCCTCGCAGAGAGCACCAATTTGAGTGAGGAAGACCTTCGCGCCCAACTAGATGAGCACGACAAGGTTTCTTTGGACTGCAAGATTGCAGAGCTTGAGGACCTCATTTCAGAAGGCGAAGAGAGCGTAGATCGTGCTCGCCAGAGCGAAGAGGATGCACGGCGCGAACTGAATAGCATCGACTCGTCCGACCATGCAGCTCGACTGCATGAGGGAATGGCTGTGACGGCTTCGGAGATCCAAGCCTCGTTCAGTGAATGGAGTCGGCTGACGATCGCACAGGCTTTGCTCAAACGCGCCCTGGCAACCTATCAAGAAAGAGCCCAAGGGCCCATGGTACAGGCGGCCTCTAACTTCTTCGCCAAGATCACAGACGGCCGCTATTCCAGATTGGTACCGGATGATCAGGACGGTCAGATGGTCTTGAAAGCAAAGGGACCGGAGGGTCGACTCATGGGCATCCATGAATTGTCTGAGGGCACCGCCGATCAGTTGTATCTCGCGTTGCGCCTGGCGGCACTTCAGCTCAGGGGTAAATCCCGCGGTGTGATGCCGTTGGTGCTCGACGACGTGCTCATTACCGCCGACGATGAGAGGGCGGCCAGCGTGCTTCGCGCCTTGGATCAGCTCAGTGATCAGACACAGGTTTTCCTGTATACGCATCACCATCACCTTATCGACATCGCCCGCTCGACTCTGTCCAGCGGGCGTTACCAGACCCACGACATATCGTTGCCCCATAGAGAGACACGCAACGAGACTGCTGATCTTGCATGAAGTTCGTCTCACGTGTTCAGAATTCCAGTGTGAGTGGTAGTGACACCATAATCTGGCCGGACTTTGTCATCATAAATTGGCCAGGTTGAACTGAGGTTGTGGTCTGGTAATAAAGTCGGTAACAAGGTAATAAAGTGGGTAACTCATTCCGCTGGGGATACGCACAGTAGCCGGTGACGTACCCCAACATTCCCATGAGGTGAGTGTCGGCCTGCGCCTCGGGTTCGATTTCTTCAGAATCACTCTCTTACAATGTCACAAAACAGCATATAAGCCGT
>JAWWAT010000035.1:0-14879 GCA_033721635.1 Marinobacter sp.
CTGAGCGAAGCGAGTTGTTTTTCCCAGAGAAAATTCACCCCCGCCCCGCGGCCAGACTCCGAACTAATACAGGGTCAGATGTAATAGTCCTTCAACGGAGGAAACCCATTAAACTCAATGGCGCTGTATGTCGTTGTATAGGCTCCGGTAGACAGCCAATACATCCGATCCCCAATCGCCAGATTCAACGGCAACGGATACTTGTGGTGCTCATACATGATATCGGCACTGTCACACGTCGGGCCAGCAATTACACAGTCCTCGCCTTCGCCCACCTTCTCTGTCCAGATCGGAAACTTGATCGCTTCATCCAGCGTCTCGATCAGGCCGGAAAACTTGCCCACATCCGTAAACACCCAGCGGTGCAGGGCAGTGCGGGATTTACGGGAAATCAGCACCACCTCACTCACCAGCACACCGGCATTGGAAATCAGTGAACGGCCCGGCTCAATGATGATCTCCGGAAGCTCCGCGCCGAAATCCTCGCGCAGGAAGCGGGCAATTTCCTCGGCGTACACCCTCAGCTCATTGGTGCGGGTGATGTAATTGGCCGGAAAGCCACCGCCCATGTTGATCATCTTGAGCTCAATGCCGTCTTCTTCCTTCAGGCGCTCGAAAATAACCTTCACCTTGTTCAGAGCCGCATCCCAGGCGCCGATTTCCCGTTGCTGGGAACCGACGTGGAAAGAGACACCATAGGGCACCAGACCCAGGTCACGGGCCAGGATCAACAGATCCATGGCCATGTCGGTCTGGCAGCCGAACTTGCGGGACAGCGGCCAGTCGGCGGTCAGCGTGCCTTCGGTCAGGATGCGCACGTACACTTTCGAGCCCGGGGCCGCCTTGGCGATGTTGCGCAGATCCGCTTCGGAATCGGTGGCAAACATGCGAACGCCCTTCTCGTAAAAGGTACGAATGTCCTTGGCCTTCTTGATGGTATTGCCGTAGCTGATCCGCTCACCGGTCACACCCAGGGCCATCACCTTGTCCAGCTCATACACCGACGCGATATCGAAGCAGGCACCTTTGTCGCGCAGCATGGTCAGAACCTGCGGAGCCGGGTTGGCTTTCACCGCGTAGTACACCTTGGCATAGGGAAAGCCCTCGATCAGCTCGTCGTACTGACGATCAATCGTTGCGGTATCAATTACCACAAACGGTGTTTCCTTGCCGTCGGCAAAGTCCTTGATGCGCTTGAATGTGTCGGCTTCGTAGTAATCGGCGATGTTGGCGTTAGCGGCTTCGGTCATGGGTGGTGTGTCCCTCCACAGGGCAAACAGGCATAAAAAAAGGTGCCACAGCAAGGCTGCAGCACCCGTTAGATGGCGCGATCATCGGGCTTTTTCTCAGGCCCGGATATGAGCATATCTACCCATAAGTAATGGACGACGTTACCAACGCCAATGGCATGAAATCTTGCGGGAAAAGTCTCAGACAGCTACTGGCCACAGTGGCGTCGGCTCTGTGGGCCCATCCGGATCTTCCGGGGCAGTCTGCTCCCGAAGATAGCCCAGGATAGCATCCTGCAATTCGGTACCCTGACCAAGGCCCTGATTTCCGAAAAGCCGATTGAATTCCAGCACGTAGGGATAGCCTTCCACCAGAGCAATATCAAAACCAGCGTGATCAACACCCAACTCCCGGGCAAGTCTCAACGCCAGATCGGTCATTACCGTTGGAACCGGACTCGTATCGATGCGACCGCCGCGGGCGACATTGTTGTAGAACCCCTGGTCTGCCTGGGTGCGCCAGTAGGCCGTCAGAACCCGATCACCGACCACCACAATGCGGGCATCGCGGTCCAGAGGCAGGTATTCCTGGGCATAGAGCACGTCGGTGCGCTCGCAGTAACGGCACCAGTCCTCGCGGGTTTCGATCAGCCAGACACCCTCACCCATGCTGGCCTTCGGCAGCTTTGCCACGAACGGATGAGACATGGCATTCCAGATCATGTCCCGTTCCACCGGGCCATTCGCCTCGATCATCGTCCAGGGGGTGTGTTCCGGAGCCACCGCCTGGAACGCCCGGGTCATCTCAACCTTGTCATGGCCGATGCGGTAGCTGGCAACACTCGGAAACACCCGGCACTTGAGTCCATGAACCAGGGCGTTCAGCTGCCAGTATTCCGGGAACAGGACCCAGTCGGCCTCCCGCAACAGTTCTTTATGGCGCAGAAACTGGTCCGGCTTGAGAACGGTGGTATTGGGAAAGCTCAGAGTCCGGAAGATATCGAAAGAAACAAGGTGCATGGATACGGCGCACTCGGGGGTTGAATTGCGCGTATTTTATACAGGGTTTGCGTTCTGGCAAGCGGTATTGCTCCGATTTTTTCGCGCCTGATATAAATCATTGCCAACCGGGCCTTACGATCTTAATATTAATGAGAACGCTTATCATTACATAAAAGGAATCTCATTATGCGCAAAACTCTAGTCTCCGTGGTTGGCTGTGCCACCCTGGCAATGGCACCCCTTGCCTTCAGCAATGAAGTTGAACACTTCGAGGGGAAAACCTCGGAAACACTTGATCAGGCTGTCAGCAATTTCAAGGAATACAATCAGAAGCTGGAACAGATCCTGGAAGGCGAACTCACACCCGAAGCCATGAACGAAGTGCACCAGCTGACCTACACGCTCGAAAACGCTCTGGGCAAGATCAACGACGAGTTCGACACGCTGGCCGAAACTCTGGAATCCATTCACCTGGCTTCCGAGCGTGCGGACTCTGATACGGTAAAAAGCAGTGGTGAGGAGTACCTGGACGTCAGCCGGCAGGTCATGGACTGACTATCGGACAAACCCGAATCCCGATGCTACCCTTGAGTCAGGACAGGCTCAGGGGTAGATACCATGCCGGAACTTGATGCCAGGGCTCGATCGTTAATCGCGGGCCTGAAGGAAGACCTTCAATCCGGTGCCACACAACTGGCACTGAATACCCTTGACGAACTCTTATCCTATCTGGATGAAGTCAGACCGGACGTCGAGACCCTTTCCGAGCTGCTGGAAGAGCTTCGGGCTGCTCGCCCGAGCATGATCGTGATTGGCAATGCCCTGGGCATGATGGAGCAGCGGTTGGCCAGGAATCCGCATGCCGCACGACAGGCTCTCCTCGACACGCGGGATCAGTTAACAAACGCCACCACCACCATTTCACGATACGCCCGCGAGCATTTGCCGGAAAATCCCGTCATTATGACCCACAGTGCCAGCTCCGTTGTTCTTGCGCTGTTCCGGGCCATGGCTGAAGATCAACAGTCGTTTTCTGTCATCTGCACACAAAGCAGCCCGGGGTTCGAGGGGCACTCACTGGCCCTTGCCCTCGATAAGTTATCGGTGCCCGTCACCCTTATCACCGATGCCCAGATGGCACTGTTTGCTCCCCAGGCCGATATCGTGATCACCGGGTGCGATACCTGGCTTACTGATGGTTATTTTATCAATAAAAGCGGTACCCACCTGCTCGCTCTGGTAGCCCGGGCGGTCGGCAAGCCCTTCTGGGTTCTGGCGGACAGCTTCAGGAACAGTGACGTGGACTCCGGATCGGTTGAACTCGAGGAAATGCCGGTAGACGAACTCAAGGCGCCTCAAGGTGAGTGGATAACTCCCCGTAACCTCTACTTTGAGTCGGTGCCACACTGCCTGGTCAGCCAACGAATCAGCGAGCAGGGCGTTTTTTCGTGCCCTGCTGGGCCTCGGCGGTAAACGGATCTTCCGGCCAGGGGTGTTTGGGATAGCGGCCACGCATGTCCTTGCGCACCTCGGGGTACGCGTTGCGCCAGAAACTGGCCAGATCCGCAGTAACCGCCAAGGGGCGCTGGGCAGGTGACAGCAGATGGATGACCACCGGTAGGCGCCCGCCGGCCACGGTCGGGGTTTCGGTCCAGCCGAACAGGGCCTGCAGCTTGGCCGCCAGAACCGGACCATTGTCCGTGGTATAGTCCAGGCGCACCCGTTGGCCCGTGGGGATATTCAAGTGCGTTGGCGCCATGGCCTGGAGCTGCTGTTGTGCCGGGTAATCAAGCAGGCTGTTCAGGGCCGCAAGCAGGTCGACCCTGCCCAGGTCCGACCAGCGGATCATGCCAACCAGAAACGGTCCAAGCCAATCCTCCAGGTTTTCCAGTAAGGCCGCATCGCTCGTGTCCGGCCAGCCATCATTCGGGAAGGTGTCGGCGAGCAGGCGTACCCGAGATTGCCACTGGCGACTGTCATCGGTCCAGGGCAGGCTTTCCAGGCCCTTTTTCCGGATGGCGTTGACCAGGCCCTGCTGAGCCAGCTCTGGGTCCACCCGGTTAATCGGTTTCTCCTGCAGCACCAGGTCGCCCAGTTTACGGACGTGTCTCGCCAGGATCTTACCCTGGCTGTCGTCCCAGAGCGCCTCTTCGGATTCGTGTATGTGGTCAGCCAGGTCCAGCTCCAGATCGGGGGTGTCCACTGGCGCCGCCAGGTAAATGGTTGCTTCCCTTGCCCTGCCATCCAGCTCAGCAGCCACCAGCCATTCATGCCTGGCCAGGGGATCATCCTCTCTCAGTGCCGCGCCTTTGCCATTACTCAGTTGATACCTTGGTGCGTTGCCCGGCCGGCGGCGGGCAACACGATCCGGGTAGGCCAGGGCCAGCAAACGTCCTACCTCTGTCTCGGACGGCATTGGCGCATCAACTGGAGCCGGCCCGGAAAGCCGTCTGGCCGATTGACGGACGGCGTTCACTCGGGCCACATCCTGCGTGCGATCACGTCGCTCACCGTAGAGCAGGCGAATCCGCTCGTGCATATCTGCCCCGGCGCCCGGGCCCAGAAGATCCCGCTCCCCCAGCAGGGCGGCCAGTGCAGCGGCTGGCCCTTCAAGCCCGATGGTGCGGCCTCTCAGCACCATGTGGGCCAGGCGCGGGTGGATTCCCAGCTCACGGGCCGCTTTACCGTGCTCTGTTATTGCCCCAGCGGAATCAAGCATATCCAGCCACTGCAACAAGGCCACCGCCTGTTGCCAATGGGCTGCCGGCGGCTCATCGATCCAGGCAACAGCGGCGGCGTCCCGGGCACCCCATTGGGCCAGCTCCAGAACCAGGGGCGCCAGATCGGCTTCCAGGATTTCCGGAGGCGTATAGTCCGCCAAGGCGTACTGTTCCGATTCGCTCCAAAGCCGATAACAGATGCCCGGCTCAACGCGGCCAGCCCGGCCCTTGCGCTGTTCCGCCGAAGCTTTCGACACTCGACCTGTCACCAGGCGGGTCATGCCGCTGTTTGGGTCAAACACCGCCCGGCGCTGCTGGCCGCTGTCGATAACCACCCGGACGCCTTCGATCGTCAGACTGGTTTCGGCAATGGCCGTGGCCAGCACCACCTTGCGCTGGGCTTCTGGCGGCGCTGCTATGGCCTGATCCTGCTGTTCCGATTTCAGGTTGCCGTAGAGTGGGGCAACCATCACACGATCCGGCAGGTCTGCCCGCAGCCGCTGCTCCACCCTTCGTATTTCAGCGGCTCCGGGCAGGAATACCAGCAGGGAGCCGGATTGATCCCGCAGTGCCTCCTGGACCACCGACGTGACCTGGTCCACCACCCGCCCATTACGGGGCAGCGGCCGATAGTGGACCTCCACCGGGAACGCCCGACCCTCGCTGGTAATGACCGGAACATCCCCCAGCACCCTGGCAATGGGCGCGGTATCCAGGGTGGCCGACATCACCAGCAGCCGCAGATCCTCCCGCAACGCCTGCTGGGATTCCCGTACCAGGGCAAGGCCGAGGTCCGCCTGGAGGGAGCGTTCATGGAACTCATCAAAGATAACGGCGGCGTAGTCCTCGAGCATCGGATCGGCCTGGATCAGCCGGGTCAGAATGCCCTCGGTCACCACTTCAATTCGGGTAGCGCCGGACACCCGGGTATCCAGCCTGGTGCGGTAACCCACCGTCTGGCCGGGCTTTTCATTGAATTGCCTGGCCATATACCGGGCCGCGGACCGGGCCGCCAGGCGACGAGGTTCCAGCATCAGGATCTTGCCATCACCGCGCCAGGGCGCATCCAGAAGAGCCAGGGGAACACGGGTAGTTTTGCCGGCCCCCGGTGGGGCCTGCAGGAGCAAAGTACTGTTCTGGTCCAAAGCTGCGGACAGCTGTGGAAGGATGGCATCGATAGGGAGCATCGGTTCCGGGCTTTCAGGGCGTCAGGAGCTTACCCGGTCACGGTTGGCCTTCGCCCACTGGTAGATCCGCTCGAAGGCCTCGGCCAGGTTGTGCGGATTATGGGGCGGCTGGATAACCGCAGCAAGTTCGCCATCGGGATTCAGCAGGGCAAAATGACCGCTGTGATCCACCAACAACTCACCGTCCACCTCCCGGTGCACGAACACCGCGCTCAGGCTTTTGGCCAGTTCCCGCAGGGTGTCGAGGTCGCCGGTCAGGCCGTGGAAGTTCTCTCCGAAGAAATCGGTGTAGGCTTTGAGTTTTTCCGGCGTATCGTGTTCAGGATCGGCACTGACCAGCAAATAGTCCGGCTGGGGCAGTTCCTTTGAAAGCAGCTTGTCGGTCTGGCGCAGGTTGGCCATGGCCGCCGGGCAGATATCCGGGCAGTTGGTGTAGCCGACGAAGGCAAAGGTCCAGCGCCCTCTCAGACTCTCCCGGGTGACCGTTTCACCGTTCTCGTCTGTCAGCGTGAATTCCGCCAGTTGCCTTGGCTGGTCATAGACATAGGTATTGAACTCCGTCAGCTCCGGCGCCGGAATCGGTTCCTGGTTACCCACCAGAAACACCTGCCTGCCCACCACGAGCCCGAAGATCAGGACAATAATCAACAATAGGCAGAACAGGGTAAGGCGAATAGAGCTGGACGTTTTCATGGATCGACTCAGAAAAACACAAAATGATCCACAAGCAATACCACAAACAGCGCCATGAGGTAAGTGATGGAATACTTGAAGGTATTCAGGGCCACGCGCCGGTCATCCCCCTTCAACAGCCGGATCGCGTACTGCAGGAAGCGCAGGCCAAGGGCCAGGGCGCCTACCAGGTAGATTCCGCCGGACATGCCTGTGACAAAAGGTAGCAGGCTCACCGCCAGCAACATCAGGGTATAGAGCAGGATGTGCAGCTCGGTGAACTTGTTGCCATGGGTGACCGGCAGCATGGGAATGCCCGCCTTGGCATATTCTTCCTTGCGATGGATAGCCAGGGCCCAGAAATGCGGCGGGGTCCAGGCAAAAATGATCAGCACCAGCAGCAGGGCATGGCCGTCAACCTGCCCGGTCACGGCGGTCCAGCCCAGCAGGGGCGGCATGGCACCGGCAAGCCCGCCGATCGTGATGTTCTGGGGCGTGGCCCGTTTGAGGAACAGGGTATAGACACCGGCATAACCGACCAGGGAAGCCAGGGTCAGCCAGGCGGTGAGGTGATTCACCTGCCACATCAGCACGGCCATACCTATACAAGCCAGGATGGTCGCAAAGAACACTGCATCCAGGGGCGAAATCTTGCCCGTGGCCACGGGGCGCTTGCGAGTACGGGCCATGACCGTGTCGATTTTCTGGTCCACCACATGGTTAACCACCGCCGCAGCGCCGGCCAAGAGGGCAATACCCAGATTGCCCCACACCAGCACACCCCAGCCGGGCACCCCGGGCGCTGCCAGCAGCATGCCGATCACCGAGGTAAGAATCATCAGCGCCACCACCCGGGGCTTGGTCAGCTCCAGATAGTCACGCCAGGAAATGGTTGTTCGGGAGTCGCTCGCAATTGCCTGGGCCGGCAGTGCTTCCACTTGCTCGCTCATGCCGTAACCTCCTGGTTCATTGTTGTTGTGTGTGTTGCTGTGGCGTTGTGTGGCTTCGGTAACAGTTGATGCTGCCAGATCAAATGGATCACTGAAAGCAGGAGCCCTGCACCCATGGCGTTATGGGCCACGGCGATGGACAGCGGAATATGGAAAATCACATTGGCCAGCCCAAGCAGGATCTGGACACCCAGTAAGACCCCCACCAGCTTGATGGCGTTGTCGAGGCCGGAGTCCCCACGACGCCGCCACATCAAGGCCAGCAGAGCCGTGAAATACAACAGCACCACCATGGCACCAACCCTGTGGGTAACATGGATGGCAACCCGCCCGTCCGCCGTAAGCTGGCCACCCAGATAGTTGGGGCCCACGTGCTGGGTCACATCAAAGCCGTGGCGGAAGTCCATACCTTCAGGCCACCACTGCCCCTGGCAGGTGGGCAGGTCGGTACAGGCAACGGCCGCGTAATTGGCCGCTGTCCAGGCTCCCAGTGCAATCTGCATTACCACCAGTAGCAGTCCGCCATACAGCCAGGGGCGGAAACCCGCCAATGCGGTCGTTGGCTGTGGCTCCTCATCCCGTTTCTGCCTGGCTTGCCGACGCAACCGAAAGGTCAGCAGAGTCAGCAAGCTCAGCGTGGTAAAGCCGCCCAGTAGATGCAGTGCCACAATCTGGGGCCACAATTTCAGGGTTACCGTCCACATACCAAAGGCGCCCTGCAGGAGGATGAATCCGGCAATAAACAGCGGCAGCTTCACCGGAACACCGTCGCGCCGATGGCGAACGGCGTAGGCTGCCAAGCCGAACACGACCAGCCCCAGGAGCCCGGCCGCATACCGATGGATCATTTCCGGCCAGCCTTTCTCCACGTCCACCGGGGTATCCGGGAAGCGGGCGTTTGCGATAGCAATACTGGATTCGCTCTGGGGCACCGTCAGAAAGCCATAGCATCCGGGCCAGTCGGGACAGCCCAGCCCGGCATGGACCAGACGGGTCCAGGCACCGAGCATGATGACGACAACCGCCAGCAGAACGGCGAAAGTAGCCCACTTGGCCATCTTAGACGCTACAGGGGATGATAAATGGGTCGACTGATTCAAGGCTGGCTCTCCGCTGGTACCATTAACCGATCTGCGACAGTTTGAGCAGATGCTTGAGATCCTCCAGCATATCTTTGCCAGTATGCTCGGAACCGTAATGCATCATCACGTTGCCGAAGGGATCGACGAGCAGGATGCGGGGCTCGGCTTCCGGGTTGATACTGGCTGGCCAGTTGGGCTGAGCACCCTCTGCAGGCACAAGACGTTCCATGGAGCTGTACTCGGAGGACCACCGTGACTGCAGATCCGACGGCACACTGCCCAGTGCCGCCGCCCGGGAAACGCGATTGGCGTTCTTGCCGAGGGCAATATTCACCTGCCTGGCCAGATAGAGCAATTCCTCACACTGGCTGCCGCACTGGCCGGCCGCCACAATCATCAACCAGTCCGGGTCAGTCTTGTCCGGGCCGAAGCGTTCGGCCAGGGGTGTGCCGGAAGTGGTTTCGAGGTTAAGCGTCGAAACCGGCGCCACTGGCTGAAGCAAAACGCCGTTGTTGGTGTGGCCGGCAGGGTTTAGCCAGCCGGTATAAAACATGATGGTTGCGACAATCATCGGGCCAAAGCCCAGCGCAAACAGGAGGAACGCAGTGCGGCGACCGCGACGGGCTTGCTCCGGGGTTGGTCCGTCGTTCTGTTCCTCTTCGTGCATCTGGTTAGCCATTGTCATTGTCATTATTGGTTCCTGTCTTTCGGTAACTCGCGACTACCGTCAATATAGTCAGCGCCACGGCCAGTGCAAACCATTGCGTGGCGTATCCGTAGTGGGTTTGCGGGCCCATCAGGTCCGGCTCCCAGTCCGCCCGGTAGGCACCCGCCTGGCGTGTTCCGGAAAGGCGCAGGATTTGGCCGGGAAGTTCCGGAATCTCCTGGCGGGCGGCCTGTTCGGAAAGGCTCTGTACTCGCCGGGGCCAATGCCCATCTGCTGCTGGCTGATCCATCAGCACCGGAGGCACCGGGTAATCACTGACCCGACCCTCGAGGGTAAAAACCCCCTCTGGCGTATCAACGTCCGGTAGCTGGTCCCGCGTCCTCGGCGCTTGCACCCAGCCGCGATTGACCACGACGGGTGGCCCCTCAAGAGGGCGAAACTCGGTAAGCACTTCATAACCGGGAACCCCATCCCGCGTCCGGTTGTCCAGAAGCCAGGTCCGGTCTCCATAAAGGCCGGTAACTGTCACGGGGCGACCATTGGTAAGGTCACGGGCCACGATATCCTGCCAGGCCAGGTTTTCTGCCTCCTGCTGCCACTGGTCCAGCAAAACCTGTTTTTCAGCCGCCCGGTTCAGCTGCCAGATACCCAGGCTGATGAGCACCGGCAAGAACACACCACTGAAAACCAGCAACCGCCAGTCAAACTGCCATTGGCGGAGATTGCGCTGCGTATCAGACATGCTCTGCTATAGTGACCTCAGCGAGTCCGGAACCGTTTCCGGCCCGTACATTCACGACACCTACAAAAACAGGAAGTCCCATGCTCAAGGCGGTTATCGTTTTCCTGATGCTCTCTGTGGTTGTGAGCCTTTTCAGTGGCCTGTTTTTTCTCATCAAAGACGGCGGCAAGACCAATCGGGTTGTCAACTCTCTGGCCGTGCGGGTGACGCTCAGCATACTGCTCCTGGCTGTGGTACTGATTGCTCTGTGGAACGGGAGCCTGACTCTGAATCCGACCCCCTGATTACCCTGATCAGATGACGTAAACGAAAACGAACAGGCCCAGCCAGACCACATCCACAAAATGCCAGTACCAGGCGGTTGCCTCGAAACCAAAATGGTTATCCGCCGTGAAATGGCCCTTGCCGATTCGCACCAGCATAATCACCAGCATCAGGGTGCCAAGCATCACGTGGGCACCGTGGAACCCCGTAAGCATGAAGAAGGTGCTGCCATAGATGCCGGATTGCAGGGTCAGGTCCAGATCACGGTAAGCATGGATGTACTCGTAGCCCTGAACAAACATGAACACCACGGCCAGGGCAATGGTTGCAGCCAGCCACAGTTTGGTCTTCGCCCGATTGCCGGCTTTCAGGGCATGGTGCGCCACGGTTACCGTGAAAGACGAGGTCACCAGCAGGACCGTGTTGATCAATGGCAGGCCCCAGGGCCCGATAACTTCCTTGGGGCCCGGGTAGGCATCAGGATTGGGGTTGTTGACCAGTGGCCAGGACGCCTGGAAACCCTCCCAGAGCATATTGGTCGTGCCTTTATCGCCCTCACCACCGAGCCAGGGCACCACAAACACCCGTATGTAGAACAGCGCACCGAAAAAGGCGGCGAAAAACATCACCTCTGAGAAAATGAACCAACTCATCCCCCATCGGAACGAGCGATCCATCTGATCACTGTAGAGGCCTGCCCGACTTTCCTTGATAACAGCTCCAAACCACCCGAATAGCATATAGGCCATGATCAAGGCGCCAATCCAGAACATGATCCAGGCACCGGTTGTGCTTTCTCCCTGTTTGCCGTTCACCATGATGGAAGCAACCCCATACAGGGTTACCCCCAGGCCGATCGTGGCCACAATTGGCCACTTGCTCTGTTCCGGAACGTAATAGGTCTGGTTTTCCGCCATGACAGTCTCCGATGGCTTATCCGTTGTCGTTTGTTGTTGTATCTTTCCGGGAGTTCTGTGTTGCCGACACCTGTTTGCCCTGATCGTAAAGCGTGTAAGACAGAGTGAGCTTGGTAATGTGCTCCGGCAGGTCTTTGTCGACGATAAAGATCAGCGGCATTTCGGTGCTTTCGCCCGCTTCGAGTGGTTGTTGGTTAAAGCAGAAGCACTCGGTCTTGTGGAAATACAGCGTCCCCTCCGAGGGCGCGAGGCTCGGCACCGCCTGGCCCACCATGGGCACGCTCGTCGGGTTTTCGGCATAGAAATTCACGGTGGTTGGCTCACCGGGGTGGACCTCCACCGACCGGACAACCGGGCGGAATTTCCAGGTCATCCCCGGTCCATTGGAGGCGAGAAACTGAACCTTGACCGTTCGGTTCACATCCGCTTCCGCCACCTCGGTCGATTCGTACCGCCCGCCGGTTTTACCGTTAATCCCGGTAATTTCGCAGAACACGTCGTACAGAGGCACCATGGCAAATCCAAAGGCAAACATGCCGACCACGCCGGCCATGCACCAGCCCACCACTCGGGCGTTGCCCCTGGGGGCTCGCGCATTGTTTGCCTGTTGTTCTGCCATGGCCCGCGCTCCCTTACTTCACTTCCGGCGGCGTTGCGAAGGTGTGGTATGGCGCCGGGGAGGGCACAGTCCACTCGAGACCTTCAGCACCATCCCAGGGCTTGGCCGGCGCTTCCTTGCCCCCCTTGACGCACTTCACCACAATCAACAGGAACAGCAGTTGCGTTGCACCAAACATGAAGGCGCCAATGCTCGACACCATGTTGAAGTCGGCAAACTGAAGCGCGTAGTCCGGGATCCGGCGCGGCATACCCGCCAGCCCCAGGAAGTGCATCGGGAAAAACGCCAGGTTCATGCCCACGAAAGACAGCCAGAAGTGCGTCTTTGCCAGGGTTTCGTCATACATATGGCCGGTCCACTTGGGCAGCCAGAAGTATGCCGATGCAAAGATACCGAAGATGGCTCCCGGCACCAGCACATAGTGGAAGTGGGCAACCACGAAGTAGGTGTCGTGGTACTGGAAATCCGCCGGCGCGATGGCCAGCATCAGGCCAGAGAAGCCCCCGATGGTGAACAGGATTACGAACGCCACGGCAAATAGCATGGGCGCTTCAAAGGTCAGGGAGCCCCGGAACATGGTGGCCACCCAGTTAAACACTTTCACGCCGGTGGGCACCGCGATGAGCATGGTGGCGTACATGAAGAACAGCTGGCCAACGATGGGAATACCCACGGTAAACATATGGTGCGCCCAGACCACGAACGACAGCAGGGCAATGGCACCGACCGCATAGACCATGGAGGCATAGCCAAACAGTGGTTTGCGGGAAAACGCCGGAATGATGTGTGAGACCGCCCCGAACGCCGGCAGAATCATGATGTATACCTCGGGATGCCCGAAGAACCAGAACACATGCTGGAACAGCACGGGGTCACCGCCACCGGAAGCATCGAAGAAACTGGTGCCGAAGTTGATGTCCATCAGCATCATGGTAACGACGCCAGCCAGTACCGGCATGACCGCAATAAGCAGGAACGCAGTGATCAACCAGGTCCAGACAAACAGGGGCATTTTCATCAGGGTCATGCCGGGCGCCCGCATGTTCAGGATCGTGGCGATCACATTAATCGCACCCATGATCGACGAGACACCCATAATGTGCACCGCGAAAATAAAGAAGGTAGTGCTCGGCGGCCCGTAGGTCGTCGACAGGGGGGCGTAGAAGGTCCAGCCAAAGTTGGGCGCACCCCCTTCCATGAACAGGGTAGAAACCAGGATCAGGAAGGCACACGGAAGCAGCCAGAAACTCCAGTTATTCATCCGTGGCAGGGCCATATCAGGTGCCCCGATCATCAGCGGAAGCATCCAGTTCGCCAGCCCGACAAATGCGGGCATAACCGCACCAAACACCATGATCAGGCCGTGCATGGTGGTCATCTGGTTAAAGAATTCCGGCTGGACAATCTGCAGGCCCGGCTGGAAAAGCTCTGCCCGGATGACCATGGCCATGGCCCCGCCGAGCAGGAACATGGTGAAACTGAATATCAGGTACATGGACCCGATATCCTTGTGGTTTGTGGTCAACAGCCAACGGCTTATGCCCTTGGCCGGGCCGTGATGATGATCCTGGGCGTGGGTATCTGCAACCGCACTCATGAAAACCCCCGTTACCGCCATTTATTGTGGCTGGTGATATCTGTTATCTGGCGATGATTACTGCTGGTTCTTGTAATCAAATATTTCTTTCGGAGTGACCATCTCGCCGGTGTTGTTACCCCATGCATTACGCTCGTAGGTAATCACCGCTGCCAGGTCCACTTCACTCAGCTGATTGCCGAAGGCCTGCATGGCACTTCCCGAAACACCATTCACGACGATGTCGATATGGGCTGCCATGTCTTCCGTAACAACCTGGGTTCCAACCAGAGAGGGGAAGGCTGGTGGCGCACCCTGCCCGTTCGGCTGGTGACAGGCTGCACAGGCGGTCTGATAAGCCTTCTCGCCCCGCTCCATCAGCTCTGCCATGGTCCAGTCTTTCTCAGTCAGCTGGCGTTCACGCTCGGCGGCCTCTTTCTTCTCGGCGACCCAGGCGTTGTACTCCTCCTCAGGAACCGCTTCGACGACCACTGGCATAAAGCCATGATCCTTTCCGCAAAGCTCAGTACACTGGCCGCGATAGATGCCGGGCTTGTCGACCCGGGTCCAGGTTTCGTTGATAAAGCCAGGAATGGCATCCTTCTTGACGCCAAAATCCGGAACCCACCAGGAATGGATAACATCGTTGGCCGTCAGCAGAAAGCGAACCTTTTTCCCAACCGGGATCACCAGCGGGTTATCCACCTCGAGAAGGTAGTTCTCCCCCTTGGCCTGACGGTTTTCGATCTGTTCCCGGGGCGTCGACAGATTCGAGAAGTAGCCAAAATCTTCATTAATGTATTCGTATTGCCACTTCCACTGATAGCCGGTGACCTTGATGTCCACTTCCGATTCCGAAGTGTCATACATGTCTACCAGAGTTGCGGTGGCAGGAATCGCCATAACAACCAGGATGGCAAACGGTATGATGGTCCATAGAATCTCGACCAAGGTGTTTTCGTGAAAGTTTGCCGGTTTGGCGCCCTGGGATTTTCGATGGGCAAAGATAGACCAGAACATGACACCGAAAACAACGACGCCAATGGCGACGCAGATCCAGAGGATGGTCATGTGAAGGCTGAAAATGTCATTGCTGGTGCCGGTCACCCCGGGGGTCATGTTCAGTGTCCAGTCCGCCATGGACCAGGCGGGGAACATCAGACCGCCTAAAAGGGCACCTGCCCGCTGAGCGTGCACGCGCATACTGTGTCTCCACAGAGTGTTATTCTTGTCGGATTTTGCGTTATCCCAC
>JAWWAT010000036.1:0-14740 GCA_033721635.1 Marinobacter sp.
GTCAATGACACTCATGGGCATGTTGTTGGGGATCATCTGCTGCAAATTGCAGCTGCCGAGCTTGAGCGGTCTGTGCGCACCTCGGATACCGTGTATCGCTTTGGTGGCGAGGAGTTTGCCATTTTGCTGCCCCATACCGCTGAGCAGGACGCCAAAGACGTCGCTGAGAGGGTTCGCGAGGCGATTGCGGCCATCCGGGTGGATGGCGGTGAAAAAGAACTCAGCATTACAACCAGCTGCGGCGTTGCTACCTTCTTGCCCAAGGAATCGCCACAGGCATGGTTGGCGCGGGCTGACGAGGCGCTTTACCGAGCTAAACACCAGGGCCGGAACTGCACCCGGGTGTTTGCGACCATTTCCTGACCATCAGCCCCGGGGTGGTTTGCTTCGGGCTCCCTGGGGCCTGGGAGCACGCTTGCCGGGCTTTGTGTCACTGACCGCCCACTTGTTCCCTGGCGCCTTCTTGCCCGAGCGACCAGGGCTCTTCCGCCTTTGACGATCGTGGGCCGCCTGCTCGCTCGGCGTTTTCTGGGGAATGTCTACCGTTTCAAGCCCGACAGTACGGCTCAGCGTATCCACAGCCCTCTGATCAAGCTCTTCCCATTTGCCTACGATCAGCCTGCTGGGCAGGAAAACCGGCCCGTAGCGCACTCGCTTGAGGCGACTGACCCGGACGCCCTGGGATTCCCACAGCCGCCGCACTTCACGGTTACGTCCCTCAAGCAAAGTCACGTGGAACCAGCGATTCATGCCGCTTCCGCCAGCGGGGGAGATATCAGTGAACTTTGCCATGCCGTCTTCCAGCAGAACACCCTGCAGAAGCCGTTCTATCATGGCGTCGTCCACTTCCCCAAAAATACGCACGGCGTATTCCCGGTCGATCTGGTTGGACGGGTGCATCAGTCGGTTCGCCAATTCACCATCTGTGGTAAACAGCACCAGGCCGGTCGTGTTGATATCCAGCCGGCCGATGGAAATCCACCGGTGCTCTTTCAACCTTGGCAGACGGTCAAACACGGTGGGCCGGCCCTCCGGATCCTTTCGGGTGGTCACCTCGCCTTCCGGCTTGTTGTAAATCAACACCCGGCGCACCACTTCCGCCGCCCCGGATACTTCCAGACGTTTGCCATCGAGCTCAAAGCGGTCTTCCACCGTTGCTTTCTGGCCTGGTGCCACCGGTTGCCCGTTTACCGTAAGGCGACCGGCTTCCATCCAGCCTTCAATTTCCCGGCGTGAACCGATACCGGCCCGGGCAAGCAACTTCTGAATACGCTCGGGACCGCCCTGGCTGATTTTGTCCTGGGCTGGGCGAGCTGGTTTATTGGGGCGTTCTGCCGCCATGAATTCAATCCTTAGTCTCTGACTGACACCCGAATGGCGTCAGTGAAGTGTCTGGCTCGAAGATTCGTCGTCGTTCTCGGCAGTCGTCGATTCAAACTCGATTTCCGCCTGCATGTTCTTTTCAATTTCCCGGCCAATCTCTTCAAGATCCCGGACTTCATTCAGGGGCGGCAGCTGATCCAGGCCCGTGAGATTGAAGTAGTCCAGGAACTGTTTGGTGGTCGCGTACATGGCCGGCCTGCCAGGTACATCGCGATGTCCGACAACGCGCACCCACTCTCGCTCAAGCAGTGTGCGAATGATATTGCTGCTTACCGTAACACCCCGGATGTCCTCGATTTCCCCCCGGGTGATAGGCTGCCGGTAGGCGATCAGGGCCAGGGTTTCCAGCAATGCCCGGGAATAGCGCTGGGGCTTTTCCTCGAACAGGCGGCCAACCCAGGGTGCGAATTCTTCACGAACCTGAAGCCGGTAGCCGCTGGCGACCTTCTTCAGCTCGAAACCCCGGCCCTCACAGGCCGTCTCAAGAAGCACCATGACGTGCTCCATAACCTGCCGCGCGGGCCGCTCCTCTTCACTGAACAGATCTCGGAGCTGGTCGAGAGACAGGGGCTTGCCTGCCGCGAGCAAAGCGGCTTCTGCAATGGCCTGAATTTTCAGCAGATGCTCTTCGTTCATGGTGTCTGATCCATGTATCCGTGCGTTCGACTTTGCGGCAAGGCTAGCTGGCTGCCCGGGCGCGGACGTGAAGGGGGCCCAGTACCTCCGCCTGTACAACCTCGATCAGTTGCTCCTTCACCAGTTCGAGCGTCGCCAGGAAGGTCACCACAACCCCGAGGCGTCCCTCTTCTGCCTTAAAAAGGCTCTCGAAGGTCACAAAACGATCGTCCTGAAGCACCGACAGAATCGCAGACATGCGTTCGCGGGTAGACAGCTTTTCCCGCTCGACGTGGTGACTGGTAAACAGGTCTGCCCGTTTCAATACATTCTGCAGCGCCATCAGCATTTCCCTCAGGTCCACATCTGGATGAGGCTGACTTGAGGGCATCCGGGGAAGAGCCGCGGAAGCTGCAAAATTGTCCCGCTCCAGGCGAGGCAACTCGTCGATATCCTCCGCCGCCTGTTTGAAGCGCTCATACTGTTGCAGCCGTCGGATCAGCTCGGCCCTGGGATCAATTTCTTCCTCGTCGTCACTTTCCTGCCTCGGCAACAGCATCCGGGATTTGATCTCCGCCAGCGTGGCCGCCATTACCAGGTATTCCGCCGCCAGTTCGAAGCGCATGGCCTCAACAGCACCAATATAATCCATGTACTGGCGGGTAATCTCGCTAACGTCGATATCCAGAATGTTCATGTTCTGGCGACGGATAAGATACAGCAAGAGGTCCAGGGGGCCTTCAAAGGCTTCCAGGAAAACCGCGAGGGCGTCGGGCGGAATATAGAGATCCTTGGGAAGATCCACCACCGGCTTGCCCGAGACCAGGGCCAAAGGCGACTGCTCGGGCGCAGTGTCCTGGCTGTCCGGCGCTGCCTGATCGGTGGATTCTTCGGTCATAACCTTTCCCTGCGGATTCAGCGGTAATGAAGCCCCATGGCGGCGCGGACTTCCTCAAGGGTATCACGGGCGGCATCACGGGCGTGCTCGCGACCTTCCTGAAGAATGGAATGAACAAGATCCGGATTGCCCTCGTACTCACGGGCCCGCTGATGGAGAGGTCTCTGCTCCTCGATAATCGCATCGATCAATGGCTTCTTGCAGTCAAGGCAACCGATCCCCGCGCTGCGGCAGCCGTTCTGGACCCATTCCTGGGTATCGGCGTCGGAGTAGATCTTGTGCATACCCCACACCGGGCATTTCTCTGGCTCACCCGGATCGGTGCGGCGCACCCGCTGGGGATCAGTCTGCATGGTGCGGATTTTCTGGGCAACGCTGTCCGGCTCTTCCCGCAGGCCGATGTAGTTGTTGTAGGACTTGGACATCTTCTGGCCATCCAGTCCCGGCAACTTAGATTCCGGCGTCAGCAGTGGCTGGGGCTCGGGCAGAATCACCTTACCACCGCCCTCGATGTAGCCGTAAAGGCGCTCGCGGTCACCCAGGGAAATATTCTGCTGCTCCTTGAGCAGGGCCCGGGCCGTTTCCAGAGCCTCCATATCGCCCTCTTCCTGGTAACGCCGCTTCAGGTTCCGGTAAAGCTTGGCGTTTTTCTTGCCCATCTTCACGATGGCGCCTTCCGCCTGTTCCTCAAAGCCCGGTTCACGACCGTAGATATGGTTGAAGCGACGGGCAACTTCCCGGGTAATTTCGACATGGGAAACCTGATCGGCACCTACCGGCACTTTGCCCGCACGATAGACGAGGATGTCAGCGCTTTGCAGAAGCGGATACCCCAGGAAGCCGTAGGTTGCCAGATCCTTCTCCCGCAACTTTTCCTGCTGATCCTTGAATGTGGGAACGCGTTCCAGCCAACCGAGAGGCGTAATCATCGACAGCAGCAGGTGCAGCTCGGCATGCTCCGGCACCTGTGACTGGATGAACATGGTGGAGGACCCCGGGTTCACACCGGCAGCCAGCCAGTCAATGACCATGTCCCATACACTTTGCTCAATTCCGGAGGGATCGTCGTAGTTAGTGGTCAGCGCATGCCAGTCGGCCACAAAGAAGAAGCACTCGAATTCGTGCTGGAGTTTCACCCAGTTTTTCAGCACACCGTGATAATGGCCAAGGTGAAGCTTGCCGGTCGGACGCATACCGGACAAAACCCGTTGCTGGGAATCTACAGAACTCAAAGCACGAACTCCTTATTTGGTATTGGAACCGCCATCATAGTTGAGGCGACCCGCCATTATAAATAAAAAACCCCCGCTCTGCAGGGCAGAAACGGGGGTTTTTACTGAAAGAAGGTCAGCTTACCAGCCGGTAACTTCCTTCAGGGCCTGACCGATCTCGGCCAGACTGCGCACAGTGCGAACACCGGCGTCTTCCAGAGCGGCAAACTTATCGTCTGCTGTACCCTTGCCACCGGAGATAATGGCGCCAGCGTGACCCATACGCTTGCCCGGAGGCGCAGTAACACCAGCGATGTAGGAAACCACCGGCTTGGTCACGTTCTGCTTGATGTAGGCCGCAGCTTCTTCCTCAGCGGTACCGCCGATCTCACCGATCATCACAATGGCTTCGGTCTCGGGATCTTTCTCGAGCAGAGCCAGAATGTCGATGAAGTTGGAGCCCGGGATCGGGTCACCACCGATACCGATACAGGTGGACTGACCGTAGCCGAAGTCAGTGGTCTGCTTGACCGCTTCGTAAGTCAGGGTGCCTGAACGGGACACGATACCAACCTTGCCCTTCTTGTGGATGTGGCCGGGCATGATGCCGATCTTGCACTCGTCCGGAGTGATAACACCCGGGCAGTTGGGGCCAATCATGCGAACGCCCTTGCGATCCACGTATTCCTTGGCGTACAGCATATCGATGGTCGGGATACCTTCAGTGATACATACAATCAGCTGAATGCCGGCATCCGCCGCTTCGATGATGGCGTCCTTACAGAACGGCGCCGGTACATAGATAACGGTTGCTTCTGCGCCGGTAGCTTCAACGGCGTCACGCACGGTGTTGAACACCGGCAGACCCAGATGCTCGGTGCCACCCTTGCCGGGGCTGACGCCACCAACCATCTTGGTGCCGTAGGCAATCGCCTGCTCTGAGTGGAAGGTGCCCTGTGCGCCGGTAAAGCCCTGACAGATAACCTTGGTGTCTTTGTTAATCAGGATGCTCATTATTTACCCCCTGCGGCTTTAACAACTTGCTCTGCCGCATTGGACAGACTGGTAGCGGCAATGATGTTCAGGCCGCTCTCGGCGAGTACCTGGGTACCCTTCTCAGCGTTGTTGCCCTCCAGGCGAACCACAACAGGAACCTTGACGCCCACTTCCTTCACGGCACCGATGATGCCCTCTGCGATCATGTCGCAGCGAACGATACCACCGAAGATGTTGACCAGAACCGCCTTGACGTTCGAGTCAGACAGGATGATCTTGAAGGCTTCGGAAACACGCTCCTTGGTTGCACCGCCACCAACGTCCAGGAAGTTGGCTGGCTGGCCACCGGACAGCTTGATGATGTCCATGGTGCCCATGGCCAGGCCGGCACCGTTAACCATGCAGCCGATGTTGCCTTCCAGAGCCACGTAGTTGAGTTCCCACTTGGCCGCTTCCGCTTCCCGGGAATCTTCCTGGGAGGGATCGTGCATCTCGTGGATCTTCTTCTGACGGTACAGCGCGTTGCCGTCGACACCGACTTTGGCGTCCAGGCAATGCAGATCACCGGCCGGGGTAATAACCAGCGGGTTGATCTCTACCAGTGCCAGATCGCACTCTTCAAACAGCTTGGCCAGACCAACGAAAATCTTGGTGAACTGACCGATCTGCTTGCCTTCCAGGCCAAGCTTGAACGCGAGCTCACGGCCCTGGTACGGCTGCGCGCCAACCAGTGGGTCGATTTCAGCTTTCAGGATTTTCTCAGGCGTTTCTTCGGCTACCTTCTCGATTTCAACGCCGCCTTCGGTAGAGGCCATGAAAACGATGCGGCGAGTACCACGATCGACAACCGCGCCCAGGTACAGCTCCTGGTCGATATCGGTGAGGGATTCAACCAGGATCTTGCTGACCGGCTGGCCGTTCTCGTCCGTCTGGTAGGTTACCAGGTTCTGGCCCAACCACTTCTCGGCAAACTCACGGATTTCGTCTTTGCTCTTAACCAGCTTAACGCCACCAGCCTTACCACGGCCACCTGCGTGGACCTGGGCCTTGACTACCCAGCCATCGCCGCCGATTTCATCTGCAGCTGCCACTGCTTCCTTGGGGGTATCACAGGCAATGCCTTGGGATACGGGCAGACCATATTCAGCGAAAAGCTGTTTGCCCTGATATTCATGCAAATTCATAGTTAATGTCCCGAATTAAAAAATTCCTGGTTTGCGTTACTTCTTCTTGCGGCGGTTGGCGATATGGATCGCGCCACCACCGACGGCCAGAGCTGCTTCGTGCACGGACTCGGACAGAGTCGGGTGTGCAAAGCAGGTCAGGGCCAGATCTTCGGCGCTGGAACCGAATTCCATGGCGATTACGCCCTGGGCAACGATTTCAGAGGCCTGGGGACCAACTACATGGAAACCGACAATGCGGTCAGTTTTTGCGTCAGCAATGATCTTGACCAGACCGGACGCCGAGTTTGCAGCCATGGCACGACCGTTGGCCGCAAACGGGAAGGTTCCTACGTTGTACTCTTCACCTTCTGCCTTCATCTGCTCTTCGGTCTTGCCAACCCACGCAACTTCGGGGAAGGTGTAGACCACATTCGGAATGCAGTCGTAGTTGACCTGTGGCTTGTGCCCGGCAATCCGCTCAGCCACCATGATGCCTTCTTCAGACGCCTTGTGAGCCAGCATCGGGCCACGGACCACGTCACCGATTGCCCAGACACCCGGGGCCTCGGTCTTGCAGTTGTCATCCACGAAGATGAAACCGCGCTCGTCCATCTGCACACCGGAATCCTCGGAAAGCAGGTTATCGGTGTACGGACGACGACCAACGGCAACAATCAGCTTGTCAAACTTGGCTTCTTGCTTGCCCTTGGAATCTTCATAGGTAACGTTGACCAGCTTGCGCTTGACTTCAGCGCCGGTCATGCGGGCACCCATGACGATGTTCAGACCCTGCTTCTGGAACTGCTTGAGGGCGTCCTTGGCAACCTGCTGGTCCACCGCCGGCAGGAAGGTGTCCACGGCCTCCAGAACCGTCACCTCGGCGCCAAGACGCGCCCATACACTGCCAAGTTCCAGGCCGATAACGCCGGCACCGATCACACCCAGACGCTTGGGCACTTCGGTGAATTCGAGGGCACCCTCGGAATCCACGATGTGCTCGCCGTCGAATGGCGCGGGCGGAATCTGGATCGGCTTGGAGCCGGTGGCCAGGATGATGTTTTCGGCTTCGTAGGTCTTCGAATTGCCGTCCTTATCGGTTACTTCCACCTTCCGGTTGGCCAGCAGCTTGCCGTGGCCATGGATGGAAGTAACACCGTTGGACTTGAACAGACCTGCAATACCGCCGGTCAGCTGCTTAACGATGCCGCTCTTGCGCTCCATCATCTTGCCGATGTCCATTTTGACATCCTTGGCGATGATGCCCTGCATCTCGAAATCGTGGCTGGATTCCTCAAATTTATGGGAAATCTCCAGCAAGGCCTTGGATGGGATGCAGCCAACGTTCAGGCAGGTACCACCGAGCACCTGTGACTTGCCGTCTTCAGAAGTCCATGATTCAACACAGGCGGTCTTCAGACCAAGCTGTGCTGCCTTGATGGCGGCTACGTACCCACCGGGGCCTGCACCAATGACAATGACGTCGTACTTATCAGACATACTTTTATCCCGTTTCCGATTCGTTAAATGTCGGCTCAGACGTCCAGCAGAATACGTGCCGGGTCTTCAAGCATTTCCTTGATGGCAACCAGGAACTGCACAGCTTCCTTGCCATCAATCATTCTGTGGTCGTAAGACAGCGCCAGGTACATCATCGGCAGAATTTCCACCTTGCCGTTCACCGCCATCGGACGCTCCTGGATCTTGTGCATGCCCAGGATCGCTGTCTGCGGCGGGTTCAGGATCGGCGTCGAAATCAGCGAACCGAAGATACCGCCGTTGGTAATGGTGAAGGTACCGCCGGTCATGTCTTCAATGGCCAGTTTGCCTTCTTTCGCCTTGGTGCCGTACTCGACGATCTTCTTCTCGATGTCGGCCAGGCCCATGGCGTCGGAATCGCGGAGAACCGGAACCACCAGGCCACGATCGGTGGAAACCGCCACGCCGATGTCCTGGTAACCGTGATACACCATGTCGTTACCATCGATGGACGCGTTCACCGCCGGGAAGCGCTTCAGGGCTTCGGTGGCGGCCTTGGTGAAGAACGACATGAAGCCAAGCTTGATACCGTGACGCTTCACGAAGCTGTCCTGGTACTGCTTGCGCATCTCCATGATCGGGCCCATGTTCACCTCGTTAAAGGTGGTCAGCATGGCGGCGCTCTGCTGGGCATTAACCAGACGCTTGGCGATGCTCGCACGCAAGCGGGTCATCGGCACACGCTTCTCGGGACGCTCGCCCTGGCTAACGTTAACTTCCGGCATGCCAGCCGCAGGCTGAGGCGCAGAAGCACCGCCGCCGGACTTGGCACTGTCCACGTGATTCTGCACGTCTTCCTTGGTTACGCGGCCATCTTTGCCGGTACCCTTGATGCTGTTCGGGTCAACATTGTTTTCCTCGGCCAGCTTGCGGGCCGCCGGGCTCAGGATCGCTTCGCCGGAAGACGCCTCGCTCTTGGCCTCTTCCTTCGGAGCTTCTTCCTTGCTCTCTTCCTGCTTGCCTTCGGCAGGCTTGGATTCGCCTTTGGCCCCTTCCTTGAACTTGCCGACTACCTCACCACTTTCAACAGTATCGCCTTCATTCTTGATGATTTCTTCAATCACGCCGTCCGCCGGCGCAACAACCTCAAGAACAACCTTGTCGGTCTCGATATCGACAATCAGCTCGTCACGGGAGCAGGCTTCACCCGGCTGTTTGTGCCAGGTCGCGACAGTACCTTCCGCGACCGACTCCGGGAAAACGGGGGCTTTAATCTCAGTTGACATTACAGATCCTTAGTTCGGTAGCTCGTCAAATTTCAAACGCGTCGTTAACCAGTTTCTTCTGCTCTTCGATGTGAACCGACATATGGCCACAGGCAGGAGCAGCCGAAGCGTCACGACCGGCATACTGAAGGTACAGCTTGGGATTCAGGCGGTGCAGCGCATTACGCATGTGATGCTGACTGCAGTACCAGGCACCCTGGTTCATCGGTTCTTCCTGACACCAGACCACGTGCTTGAGCTTGGGGTACTCGCTCAGGAGTTCGTCAAGATCGTCTCCGGGGAAAGGATACAGCTGTTCGATCCGGACAATGGCCACGTCATCGCGCTCATCCGATTTCTTCTTCTCGAGCAGGTCGAAATACACCTTGCCCGAGCACATAATCAGACGGGTGACTTTCTTCGGATCGGACGGTTCTTTCTCCGGCAACACAGTCTTGAAGGTACCGGTAGTCAGATCGTCAAGATCGGACGTCGCTTCCTTGTGCCGCAGCAGACTCTTGGGCGTGATGGCAACAAGAGGCTTACGCAGCGGGCGCTTTACCTGGCGACGCAGCATGTGGAATACCTGGGACGGCGTGGTCGGCACGCAGACCTGGATATTATGCTCGGCACTCAGCTGCAGGAAACGCTCGAGGCGTGCAGAGCTGTGCTCCGGCCCCTGCCCTTCGTAACCATGGGGCAGCAGGAGAGTCAGGCCGCAGAGGCGTCCCCACTTGTGCTCACCGCTGGTCAGGAACTGATCGATCACGACCTGGGCACCGTTGGCGAAGTCGCCGAACTGCGCTTCCCAGACCACAAGACCATCAGGCGCAGTGGTCGCATAGCCATACTCGAACGCCATTACGGCTTCTTCCGAGAGCAGCGAGTCGTAAATTTCGAATTTCGGCTGATCTTCCGACAGTTGCTCAAGGGCAATGTGGGTCGAGCCGTCTTTCTGGTTGTGCAGAACCGCGTGACGGTGGGAGAAGGTGCCGCGACCAACATCCTGGCCGGTTATGCGGATCGGATGCCCCTCATTGAGCAGCGTCGCATAGGCCATGACTTCACCGTAGCCCCAGTTGATAGGCAGGGCACCGGCGGTCATCTTCTCGCGGTCGGACACAATCTTGGAAACCTGGCGCTGAATACTGAAACCTTCAGGTACCGAGGTCAGTTTTTTGCCCAGTTTCTGGATGGTTTTCAACGCAACGCTGGACTTGCACTTGGCCGTCCATTCGTGGCCGAGGTAAGGCGTCCAATCAACGTAGAGTTCTTTGTTGGGCTCTTTGACCAGGGATTTGACCACGTGCTCGCCATTGTCCAGGGCGTCACGGTAGTCATTCTCCATCTGCTTGGCTTCTTCCTCGGTGATAACACCGGCTTCCACCAATTGATCCACGTACAGATTGCGGGTGGTCTTCAGCTTGCGGATCTTCTCGTACATGACCGGCTGGGTTGCGGCCGGCTCATCCGCCTCGTTGTGACCGCGACGACGATAGCAGACCAGATCGATCACCACGTCGTTCTTGAATTCGTTGCGGTAATCCATGGCCATCTGGGTTACGAACATGACCGCTTCCGGGTCGTCCGCATTCACATGCAGAATCGGCGCCTGGATCATCTTGGCCACGTCGGTGCAGTATTCAGTGGACCGCGCATCTTCCTGCTTGCTGGTGGTAAAACCAACCTGGTTGTTGATGACGATATGAATGGTGCCACCAACCCCGAACCCGCGAGTCTGGGACATCTGGAAGGTTTCCATCACCACGCCCTGGCCGGCAAACGCCGCGTCGCCGTGCATAATGATCGGAACAACCTTGGTGCCCTCGTCATCGTTACGGCGGGTTTGACGAGCCCGGACAGAGCCCTCAACAACCGGTGAAACGATTTCCAGGTGCGACGGGTTAAATGCCATCGCCAGATGAACTTCGCCACCCGGGGTCATCACGTTGGATGAAAAGCCCTGGTGGTATTTCACGTCACCGGAGCCGGAATCGGCGAGCTTCTTGCCTTCGAATTCGTCGAAGAGCTCCCGCGGGTTTTTGCCCAGGGTGTTCACCAGAACGTTCAGGCGACCGCGGTGAGCCATGCCCAGAACAATTTCCTTGGCGCCATAAGAGCCAGCACGCTGGATCAGCTCGTCCAGACACGGAATCAAACTCTCGCCGCCCTCAAGCCCGAACCGTTTCACGCCCGGGTAACGGGATCCCAGGTACTTTTCGAGACCTTCGGCGGCCGTCAGGCGCTCGAGGATGTGCTTGCGGGTGTTCACCTCGTAGGCCGGACGTGAACGAACCGGCTCCATGCGCTGCTGGAACCAGCGCTTGATGCGGGTGTCCACCACATGCATGTATTCAGCGCCGATGCTCTCGCAATAGGTCTGACGCAGGCCATCGACGATATCGCCGAGCTTCATGGTCTCGGAGCCGAGGTTCAGGGAGCCGGTCTGGAATTCGAGATCGCGGTCAGAGTCGGACAGCTCATGAAATTCGGGGTCCAGATCTTCGACCTTGGGCCGCTGCCATACGCCGAGCGGGTCCAGCTTCGCTTCCTGATGACCGCGGAAGCGGTACGCGTTAATCAGCTGGAGAACACGAATCTGCTTTCTGTCCGCATCAGAGGTAGCACTGGCGGGAACGCCGCCGCTGGCAAGAAAGCGCTGATTGCGGGAAATGTGTTCAAACTGTTGGCGGATGGAAGAGTGGACAATGTCTCGGCCCTTGTAGCCATCGACACTGGGAAGCTTGTCGAAATAGCTGCGCCACTCTTCGGGAACGGCATTGGGGTCTGTCAGGTAGGTTTCAAAAAGCTGTTCAACATAGGCGAGATTTCCACCCTGGAGGTGGGAAGTCTGCCATAACTGCTCCATTATGCTTTCGTGCATCTTGAATAGCTCACCTTGGGCTGGTGCGGGGAGCCCGATATGGTCGGCCAGGGGTATTTCTCAGTCAATACGGGTTTTTACGGGATCGACTTTGGCCACCACACCCGACATGGATGTTTTCCATTCCCCGGTGGTTTTTATACTCAGCAAAACAGGGGGAAAACTTTATAAGTTCCCGCCACGGCTTGCGTAGTGTGCACCCGGATAAGACTTTTGACTATAAGCCTTTGGTTGAAGGCCCCGCAAACTTGCGAGGCCTTCCGGGTACTAACCTGATCAGAACAGTATAGCGTCTGAATGAAATCCTGCTGCTTAAGTCGCCCGCTGCAGCAGAAGATTCCGAATATGGCCGATAGCCCTTGTGGGGTTCAGTCCTTTCGGGCAGACACTGACACAGTTCATGATGCCCCGGCAGCGAAATACACTGAACGGGTCATCAAGGTTGGCTAGCCGCTCGTCCTGGGCTGTATCCCGGCTGTCCGCCAGGAAACGGTAGGCCTGCAGCAGGCCAGCCGGACCGATAAACTTGTCCGGGTTCCACCAGAATGAAGGGCAAGAAGTGGAACAGCAGGCACAGAGAATACACTCGTACAGGCCGTCGAGCTTCTCGCGGTCTTCCGGAGACTGCAGACGTTCGATTGCAGGCGCCGGCTTGTCGTTGATCAGGTAAGGCATGACCTTCTCGTACTGCTTGTAGAAGAGGCTCATGTCGACAACAAGATCCCGAATAACCGGCAGACCCGGAAGCGGGCGCAATACCAGCTTGTCGCCTTTCACCACCTGGGAGACAGGCGTGATACAGGCCAGGCCGTTCTTGCCGTTCATATTCATGCCGTCCGAGCCACATACGCCCTCACGGCAGGAACGACGGTAGGCCATTGAAGGATCCCGCTCCTTGATCAGGTTCAGCACATCAAGAACCATGAGATCCTTGCCTTCCGGAATCTCGACATCCACGTCCTGCATGTAAGGCGCATTGTCGGTCTCCGGGTTATAACGATAAAGGCTTACTAACATTTTCGGAGTCCCCCTTAGTAAGTCCGGACCTTCGGCTCGAACTTGTCCACCGTTTTCGGCGCAAAGTTCACATCACGCTTGCCCACGCGCTTTTCCAGCGGGAAGTACATGGAGTGCTTGAGCCAGTTCTCGTCGTCACGCTCGGTGAAGTCGTTCCTGGCGTGCGCACCACGGCTTTCCTTCCGCTCAAATGCAGAGATCGCAGTCGACAGCGCCACCTCGTAGAGGTTGTCCAGCTCCAGTGCTTCAATGCGGGCGGTGTTGAACGCGTTACTGGTGTCGGCCAGCTTGGTGTTGCGAACGCGCTCGCCAATGGCCTCCAGCTTCTTCAAGCCTTCTTCCATGCTGTTGCCATCACGGAATACACCGAAGTAGAGCTGCATGCAGTTCTGCAGATCCTTCCGAACCTCTGCAACACTCTCGCCTTCAGAGGCGTTGTTCAGGCGATCAAGACGAGCCATGGCGCGCTTGATGTCATCCTCACTGGCCCCATCCACTTCAAAGCCGCCACGCAGCTGCTCTTCAATATGCAGGCCAGCTGCACGACCGAAGACAACAAGATCCAGCAGGGAGTTGCCACCCAGACGGTTAGCACCGTGCACAGAAACGCAGGCAGCCTCACCACAGGCAAACAGTCCGGGAATCGGCTTGTCTTTGCCGTTTTCGTCTTGGGTCAGTGCCTGACCTCCAACGTTGGTCGGAATACCGCCCATCATGTAGTGACAGGTCGGCACGACCGGGATCGGCTCTTTAACCGGATCAACGTGTGCAAAGGTACGGGACAGTTCACAGATACCCGGCAGACGCAGATTCAGGGTTTCTTCACCCAGATGATCGAGCTTCAGCAGAACGTGATCCTTGTCGGGACCGCAACCACGGCCTTCCAGGATCTCGATAACCATGGCCCGGGCAACAACGTCCCGACCGGCCAGGTCTTTTGCGTTTGGCGCATAGCGCTCCATGAAGCGCTCGCCTTCGGCGTTGATCAGGTAACCACCTTCACCCCGGCAACCTTCTGTTACCAGCGTGCCGGCACCATAGATACCGGTCGGGTGGAACTGCCACATTTCCATGTCCTGCATCGGGAAACCGGCGCGCAGCGCCATGCCAATGCCGTCACCGGTATTGATCAGGGCGTTGGTTGTGGAGGCGTAAATGCGGCCTGCACCACCGGTAGCCAGAACGGTCGCCTTGGACTTGATGTAGGCAACTTCACCAGTCTCTACCTCGATGGCAACCACACCAACAACTTCGTCCTTGCTGTTCTTGACCAGATCTACCGCGTACCACTCGTTAAGGAAGGTAGTACCGCCCTTAATGTTGGCCTGATAAAGAGTGTGAAGAAGCGCGTGACCGGTACGGTCGGCCGCGGCACAGGTGCGAGCTGCCTGAGTCGGGTTATCCGGACCCTTGGACTGGCCACCGAAAGGACGCTGATAGATACGACCCTGTTCGGTACGGGAGAAAGGCAGCCCCATGTGCTCCAGCTCGAACACCGCTTGAGGACCCACGGAACACATGTACTCGACGGCATCCTGGTCGGCGATGTAGTCCGAACCTTTTACCGTGTCATACATATGCCAGCGCCAGTCGTCATTCGGATCGGCACTGGCGATCGCGCAGGTGATGCCGCCCTGGGCAGAGACCGTATGAGACCGCGTCGGAAAGACTTTGGTGATACACGCGGTATTGACGCCGGTCTCGGTCAGCTGAAGCGCGGCACGCATGCCGGAGCCACCACCGCCGATCACAATCGCGTCAAAAGACATGGTCTTGATATTAGCCATCGATTAAAGCCCCCAAAGAATCTGAATGCCCCAAACCACATA
>JAWWAT010000037.1:0-14604 GCA_033721635.1 Marinobacter sp.
ATGAACGGCAAGGAGGTGGTGACCGTGTTGCTGGATTCCCTCGGTACCCGCTCACCGATGGGCGATGCCGGGCGGATAAAACGGTGGCTTGATACCGGAGTCAGGGGCTCGGTGGCCGCAGCCGCCCGTCGTTACGAACAGGAAAAGAACGCGGCCTACGCGACCGCAGGTAACAGCACGGTTAGTGTGAACTGACCCTGACAGGAATTCCTCTATGATCCAGATCCTCACCACCGGCGGTACCATCGACAAGGTGTACTTCGATGCCAACAGCAAATTCGAAGTGGGGCACAGCCTGCTGCCGGAATTACTGTCCGAGTCCAATATCCACGAGGGCTATCGACTGCGGGAACTGATGCGCAAGGACAGCCTGGAGATGAATGATGAGGATCGCCAGCTGGTGCTGACGGCCGCCCGGGAGTGTGACTGTGCACGCATTGTTATCACACACGGTACCGACACCATGGCGGACACTGCTGCGGTATTGGCCAGTCTCAAGGACAAGACCATTGTACTGACCGGCGCCATGCAGCCTGCCCGCATGCGCCGCACCGATTCGGTTTTCAATGTCGGGTTTGCCTGGGCGGCGGTGCAATTGCTGCCCCCTGGAGTCTATATCGCCATGAATGGTGAAGTGTTCGAAGCCGGGTCCGTGCGCAAGAATCTGCAGGCGCAACGTTTCGAACGGACCTGATTCAGGCCAGGCTGTCCTTTTCCTGGCAGGTCAGTTCGCGATATTCACCAGGCTTTAACGCGTTATCCAGTTCGACCTGCCCGATCCGCAGTCGATGCAGCGCCTCGACGTGGTTGCCGACCGCTGCCAGCATGCGCTTAACCTGGTGGTAGCGCCCTTCCGAGATCGTAAGCTCAATGATCCGGGCTTCCAGAACATGCACTCGGGCCGGCCGCGTAGGCTTCGGGTCGTTGTGCAAATCCACTCCACGCTCCAGTTGTTGTGCCGCTGTGTCGGTGAGTGGTTCGCTCAGGGTTACCCGGTAGGTTTTGGGGCAATCGGTTCGCGGTGAGGTGACCCGGTGGGACCACTGGCCATCGGTGGTGAGTAACAGCAAGCCGGTGGTGTCCGCGTCCAGCCGGCCGGCAATGTGCAGGTTCCGGCTGAGGTCTGCAGGCAAGAGGTCCAGCGCCGTGGGGTGATCGCTGTCGGTTGTCGCGCTCACCACGCCTGCCGGTTTGTGCATCATCAGGTAGCGTTCGCCCGGCAGAGTCAGTAGGGCTCCCGCCAATGCCACCCGTTCACCGCCGGTTAATTGGGTGTTGGCGCTCTTGCAGGTTTGCTCATTGACCGTTACCTCCCCGCGGCTGATGGCACGCTTGGCCTCTTTTCGGGAGAGTTCGGTACTGTTGGCAATAAACTGGTCCAGTCGCATGGTATTCAGCAGCGTTGTCCCGGAGCCGGTGAACTCAGGCTGGCCAGGCATAGCACGGGGGTTTCTCCCGTCATCCGTGACCAGAGCAGGCCCAGAGCCTCGGTGCTCACGCCGGGGCGTGGAGTCCGGAAGCTGGCTGTAGGATCGATACCACTGCCATTTCGGGTTGCCAGAACAAAGGTAAAAGGGTGGGCGCCGGGTATGCCCAGCCGGATGTCGGTGGCCGTGATGCGGTCGCCAACCTGGTCGTAGTCCAGGAAGCCCCGGGTAAACCATTCCAGGCGCTGGGCCTCGGGCAGGTCCGACACTGCCTTCGCCAGATCCGGGCGGCGCGGAAAATATTCAAGATTCAACGGTGCGTCACCGTCGAGGAAGCCAGTGACAATTTCTACCCTCTGATCCCCCTGCAGAGCCGTGGCGCGCCACAACAGGGTGTTGAAAGGCATGGGTTGAACCAGCAGATCGGGGTTTTCCAGCCCGGCTTCTGCAAGCGCGGGCTGCACCCGTTGGGCAATGACCTGTTGCGCGATCAAGCTCCAGCCAAGGTACAGGGTGGAGACGACCAGTCCTGCCATTACCGCTGATTTGGCCGGTGGCCGGGCCAGGAAAAACAGGCAGCCGGCCAGCAGGGGCAGGGTATAGAGCGGGTCGATAATAAAAATGCTGCTGATGGCCACGGGTGGCCCGATGGGCCAGAACAGCTGGGTACCATAGGTGGTAAAGGCGTCCAGCAGCGGGTGAGTGATCAGGATCAGGCCGGTCAGGGCGAGCCACCGCTGGAAACTCAGTTGCGGTTTCCAGCGCCAGAGCAGCCAGGCAAGGGCCACTGCCAGGGGGGCCAGAATGAACAGGGAGTGGCTGAACCCTCGGTGCTGGGTGAAGTTGGCCACCGCCGTCCCGTAGTCGATGACCACATCCATATCCGGCAGGGTGCCCAGTACGGCGCCCGTCAGTAAAACCGAGCGGCCAAGGGTCTTGCCAGCAACGGCGCCGGCCAGGGAGGCGCCCAGGGCCGCCTGGGTAATGGAGTCCATGTCAGATCAGTCTCGCGTCAGAATGGTTACCTGCAGTAGTAGGCAGCCGGCTCTCTGGTGGATCACTGGCCTGCAGATATCCCCAGCTCCGCCAGAACCGATTCACCCGGATAGCCATCGGCTACCAGGTTGTTGGCGGCCTGGAACTGCCGGATCGCGGACCGGGTTGCCGGGCCCATGATGCCATCGGGTGTGCCTGGCTCATACCCCCGTTGCTGAAGGACTTTCTGAAGGCTGATGATGTTGTCGCGGGACAGTGCCGGGGCATCCTCGGGTGGCGGGTTCTGCAACTTCCCGGCACCGGCAATGCGGTCTGCCAGATGGCCAACGGCAATGGCGTAGAACTCGGAGCGGTTCCAGCCCATGATCACGCGGAAGTTGTCATAGGCGAGAAACGCCGGGCCACGGTGGCCTGCGGGTACCACCAGGGCGGCGTCAATCGGTTCGCGGGCCAGGGCATTGCCAAAGGCATCCGTAATCCCCATTTCCCGCCATTCCTTCAGCGGCAGACGACGCCCGTCCGCCAGGGAATAGTCAAAATTCTCGGGCAGAAGCACTTCACGCCCCCAGCGATAATCACCATTCCAGTTCATGGATTCCAGGAACCGGCCAGCCGACATCATGGCATCCGGCAGGCTGTTCCACAGATCCCTCCGGCCATCGCCGTCGGCATCCACCGCGTGTTTCAGGAAGACGGTGGGCATGAACTGGACGTGACCCATGGCGCCGGCCCAGGAACCCTCCATCTGGTCAGCCGGTATGGCGCCCTCGTCAATTATGCGTAGAGCGGCAATCAGTTGCTCGGTAAAGAAGGTGCTGCGGCGGGGATCACAGGCCAGGGTTGTCAGGGAGCTGGGTACCGGCATCTTGCCGAAATAACTGCCGAAGTTGGTTTCCAGGCCCCAGAACGACACCAGGTAAGGTGCAGGCACGCCGGTTTCCCGGGTGACCCTGGCCAGCAGCTCCTGGTGTTCCTGCAGTAGTTCGCGGCCCTTCGTGACCCGGGCCTCGTTAACCCGCCGGTTCAGGTAGTCGGCGAAAGTCGTGGTGAACTCCGGCTGCCGCCGGTCCAGTTCGATCACCCGGGCCAGATGCTGAACTCCGGACATCACCTCGTCAGCTGTCTCGCTGCTGACCCCGGCGGCAATGGCCTGCTCCTGAAGCCGGGCTTTGCATTCGGCAAACCCCGCCGGCTCAACCTCAGCGTTGTCCTGGGCGAGGGCAGGCAGTGACAGTAATGAAAGAAAACCGGAAAACAACAAGCCGCGGGTAAGGCCGCCCTGGCGAAGAATCCTTGCGGGTCTGGTCAGCACACAAAACCTCTATCAGGCTGATGGTGGTGGAATAGTCCTGAGCCCATGTTAGCGCGTTTTCCGACCGGAGAAACACTGTCCGGGGCCCGGTGGAGTGACAATTCTTTAACCTGAGGGTTCCCGGGATATGTCGATTGTCGTCTTTTTGTTGCCGGCAGGTTCCTGGCGTGGGTGTTTGTTCTATAGTTGGACCATAGATTCGGGTTGGAGCTAGGAGAAGGTCTGAACCATGGCAATGCTGAAGGCGCTGGTCGTTGATGACGCCAGCTTTGTACGTGATCTGGTCAAGCGAACCGTGCGCCAGCGTTTTCCGGTGATCGAGACAACCGATGCCCAGAATGGCCGGCGGGCCCAGTCGCTGATGTCCCGGACCGCGTTCGACCTGATTCTGTGCGACTGGGAAATGCCCGAGATGTCGGGCCTGGAGCTGTTGCAGTGGATGCGCCAGCAGCCCCAGTATGAAAACGTGCCGTTTATCATGATTACCAGTCGGGGCGACAAGGATCATGTGATTGAAGCGGTCAAGGGAGGCGTTTCCGAATACCTGGGCAAACCGTTCAGTCCCGAAGGGCTGAGCAAGAAGATCATCAAGGTAATGGGCCGCAAACTGAAAGACGCGATGGACCGGAGCGGCAAGTCCATGGCCAGCCCTGCCGATGCCTTCAAGGAGTCGGCCAACCTGCTTACCCGTAAGCCGGAGCCGGTGGCGGAGAGCCCTGCCGTTTCAACCCCTTCTGCCCCCTCGCAGGCAGCCCCTGCTGGAAATCCCAAACAGGCCTCGCACCGCGGTTCGATGAGCCTTGCCTCCGTGCGGTTCGCGGAAAGTACCCTGAAATCCGTGGTCAAGGATATCAATCTGACCGAGGTGCGGGTGATCGCCAAGCGGGATCAGGTGTTCCCTGGCATCCTCGACCAGGCGGTAGTGGACATCGAGACCGGTGAGGGCCAGATGGCCCGCCTCAATGGTTACGTCCACCAGTTGCAGGCGGTGGACAAGCGCCAGGACACGGATTTTGTCAGCGTTACCATCCGATTTGTCGATGAAGACCCGAAGAAGCTCGAGGAATTATCCAGGTTTGTCGCCCGTTTCCGGGCGGGTATGCGTTAGTTTTCCGCTTTCTCCGGGATACGTTCGACCAGTCGTTCCCGGGGGAAATGGCAGATAAATTCACTGCCCTCGCCAATCCGGCTGCGAATCTCCAGATTGCCATCGTGGTTGAGCAACACGTGTTTGACGATTGCCAGGCCCAGGCCGGTGCCGCCTGTGTCCTTGTGGCGACTGGGATCGGCCCGGTAAAAGCGTTCCGTCAGGCGCGGTATGTGAACCGGGTCAATGCCGATACCGGTGTCCTTCACCGACAGATGGGCGCCTTCCCGGTTGGTGGACCAGGATACGCTGATCTGACCGTTTGCCGGCGTGTACTTTACCGCATTGAAGATCAGGTTCGAGAAAGCGCTGCGCAGCTGGCTCTCATCGCCTTTCAGTAGCCGGTGGTCGCTGATATGCACGGTAATCTCGTGCTGTTTTTCGCCGCTGAGTGCCCGGGCGTCATGGCAGATCTGGGCCAGCAGCTGGTCGACGTCGGTGAGGGTGTCGTTGACCGTCTGTTCCCCGGTTTCAATTCGTGACAGCAGGATCAGGTCGGTGATCAGGGCTTCCATCCGTGATGACTGGGCGGCCATGGTATTAATGGCGCGGCGCCACTTCGGTGGCAGGTCTTCGGCATTGTCCACCAGGGTTTCCAGGTAGCCGCTGATGACCGTAAGGGGCGTGCGCATCTCATGGGACACATTACCGACAAAGTCCCGGCGCATCTGTTCGAGCTGGTACAGCCTGGTTACATCCTTGGCAACAATCAGGCGGTCATCATCACCGAACAGGCTGATCTGGATTTGCAGGTGAATGTGGGGCTTGGCCGGCGAATGGATCTCCAGGGGCTCCCGGTAATTCCGGGAATCGAAGTAAGTCTTGAAGGCCGGTGTGCGGATCAGATTATGGATGTACTGGCCCTGGTCGGTGTTGCGCCGGAAGCCGAGGAGATATTCGGCAGAGCCGTTCCACCACTCCATGGCACCGCGGTTGTCAGTCATGATCACACCATCGCGCATGGCGTTAGTGGACTCCTGCACCCGGTTGATCTGGGCTCTCAACCGGTCCTGTGTTCTCAGGTGGTTCTGGTGCAGTTTGTGGAGATTGTCGAAGATATCACCCCATAGCCCGATGCTCTGGGGTGCTTCGTCAGTGGCGCTCGGGTTGGCCAGCCACTGGTAAAGACGCCGGGCCTGGACCAGCGTCCACCACAGGTAAACGACCAGCCCGAAGGTCAGGCCGTAGACGGGCTCACCGAAGTAAAGACCAACCAGCGTGGAGCCAATCAGGCCACCGATAATGTAGCGCAGGTATCGTGACCAGTTGTGTTGCATCAAAAACTGCCTTGTGTCCGTTCCGGGGCTGATGCACAGCTGGCCGGAGTTACTTACGCGGCTCTGGTTGAGAAGCGGTAGCCGGTTCCCCGCACCGTCTGGATCAGATGGTCGTATTCGTCACCGAGGGCTTTGCGAAGCCGACGGATGTGAACATCCACTGTCCGTTCTTCAACATAGACGTTGCCACCCCACACCTGGTCGAGGAGTTGGGAGCGAGTATATACCCGTTCCTGGTGCGTCATGAAGAACTGAAGCAGTCGGTATTCGGTGGGACCCATGGATAGGGCTCCCTCCCGGGTGGTGACGCGATGACCAACCGGATCCAGAGTCAGGCCCTCCACCTCAATCGGCGTGTCCACCCCCGGCGGCGTCGCACGACGCAGGACCGCCTTCAGTCGGGCAACCAGTTCCCGCGGGCTGAATGGCTTGGTGATGTAATCGTCGGCACCAACCTCCAGTCCCTGGATCTTGTTGTCTTCTTCAACTTTGGCGGTGAGCATGATGATGGGGATGTCCGCGGTCGCTTCCTCTTTCTTTAGACGACGCGCCAACTCCACGCCGCTGGTGCCGGGCAGCATCCAGTCGAGGAGTACGAGATCCGGGTGTTTGTCGACAATCAGGGCATGGGCTTCCCGGGCGTCCGCTGCCTCCAGATAGTCATAATCCGCCATTTCGAGAGCCACGGCGATCATCTCACGGATCGGGGCCTCGTCATCGACGATCAGGACAGTTTTTCCATTCATGGGCGATAACCTGTTTCAAACCTTGATTTGTTGCTGCCTCATTACAACGTTCAAGTGTTACAAGTATATGACAGGTTCAGCCAATGATGAGATCGATCACCAGACCTGCGAAAACCGCGAAACCGGCCCAGTTGTTATTGAGAAACGCCTTGAAACAGCCCTCACGTTCCCGTTCCCGAGCAAGATACTGGTGGTAGACGAAGAGACAGGCCATGGCCACAACGCCCAGATAATAGAATGTGCCCAGTTCAGCGCGCTGGCCCACCATGATCAGGATCAGAACCACCATGCCCTGGAGCATGCCGATGATCGCCTTGTCGGCATCGCCGAACAGGATGGCCGTGGATTTGATGCCCACTTTCAGGTCGTCGTCCCGGTCCACCATGGCGTACAGGGTGTCGTAGGCTACGGTCCAAAGCACATTGGCCGTGAACAGGAGCCAGGTGAGCTGGCTCAGTTCGCCCGCTTCTGCCGCCCAGGCCATGGGGATGGCCCAGGAAAAGGCCGCGCCCAGGAAAAGCTGTGGCAGATGAGTGTAACGCTTCATGAAGGGGTAAATGAACGCCAGCAGGGCACCGCCGAAGGACAGGTACAGGGTCAGCGGGTTGGTGAACAGCACCACCATCAGGAAGGAAACCAGGCACAGGCCGGCGAACAGCGCGACCGCTTCCCAGGGTTTGACCCGGCCAGCGGTGAGCGGGCGGTCCTTGGTGCGTTTGACGTGCTTGTCCCAGTCGCGGTCGGCAAAATCGTTGATCGCGCACCCGGCAGCGCGCATGAAGAAGACACCCAGGGTGAAAATGATCACGTTTCCGAGCCCGGGGCTACCATCACCGGCCAGCCACAAGGCCCAGTAGGTCGGCCACAGCAGAAGCAGGGTTCCGATCGGGCGGTCGATTCTGAGCAGACTGGCATAGTCGGCCAGTCGGCGCTGGATAGGTTCTGGCACAGCGTCAGGCAGCATGGCGTGTGTCCGTCTGGTGTTCTGAGAATTGAATAAGAGCTGCGATTATAGCCAGTCGCACTAGGCCGGTTAAAGCGTGTTCCGCTGAAACAGGGCTGGCAGCAGGTATTCGCCAACCAGTAGGGAACTGTTATGGCCGCTGAACAGGGAGCGCCGGGCAAGTTCCGGCTGGCCGGGTACTGACGGTTGGCAGAGACCGGCTTCCAGCGGGCCCCGGTGCCAGTGGGGGCTGGTGAACAGGTAGGCGCCCAGGGGCCGGTTGCCCAGGTGCAACAGCCGTCGTCCCTCACCTTCCAGGCATTTCAGGGGAATGACCGTTCTGGCCAACACCCAGGGCTGGTTGTCGCCACACAGGCTGACTTCCCTTATCCAGGCGTATTGGCGGTGGGGAATGGCCAGGCGCCGGGCTTCTTCCAGTGTGGGCGCTGCAAAGCCCTCACGGCGGACCTCAACGTTGAAGGATCGGCTACACTGTTTCTGCAAGGCCCGTGTGAACGAGCCCTCTACCTGCAGCCAGAACCGGGCCGGCCCGTGAACTGCAGGGTTTCGAAGGCCAGCAGCCGTCAGCGATTGGTACCAGTCCGTCGGGGGTATGGTCAGGCGACTGTCGATGTCAGAGACCCTTGACTGCATAGATGCCGGGCGCATTGCGCCAGTAGCCCTTGTAGTCCATGCCGTAGCCGAACAGGAAGCGGTCCTCCACGTCCAGGCCCGTGAAATCGGCCTTCAGATCCGGGCGGGCTTTGCGGTCATGTTGCTTGTCGACCAGAACCGCTGTCAGTACCTCACTGGCACCATGGGCACGGCAGTAGTCGGCGATGGCGCACAGGGTCGTTCCTTCATCGAGAATGTCATCAATAATCAGGACGGTGCGGCCGTTCATATCGGCTTCGGGCTGCAGCTTCCACTCGAGGATGCCACCGGTGGTCTCCTGACGGTAGCGGGTGGCGTGCAGGTATTCGGCCTGGACCGGAAACCGGAGCCGGGGTAACAGCTGTCCGGTAAGTATCAGCCCTCCGTTCATCACGCAGAATAACAGGGGGTTGCTGTCTTTCAGTCGGGCGGTAATATCGTCGGCCAGGTTGCCGATTGCAGTCTGTACCTGCTGTTCATCGACCAGGCAGTCGGCCTCGGCCATTACCTGGTTCATTTCGGCGACGGTATCGGTCATATCGGTCGGTCCTGTCGTAAAACGGGCGATTATACCGGAGAGGGGCGGCAGAAGGGAGGGGCCGCCCGGGTTGTCAGATCTGTAATTGTGGCTATTGGCAGAAAACCCCGGACCGGACCGTCGGCATTGGCATTGGTCAATGCCGGGGCGATGGGTATGATGGCCTGATTCGACAGTCGTTCGTATCTGTAATGAGAACAAAACACTTGCGTGCATGATTGTCTGACAATTACTATTGCGCCCGGATGAGATTGGGAGAGAAGCTATGAAGAAGTGGCAGTGCGTGGTTTGTGGTCTGATATACGATGAAGCCGAAGGCTGGCCCGAGGACGGTATTGAGCCGGGCACCAAGTGGGAAGACGTTCCGGAAGACTGGGTCTGCCCGGATTGTGGTGTCGGCAAGGAAGACTTCGAGATGATCGAGATCGGCTGATCTTGCCCGGTACGGCAGGTAAAACCCGCCAGGTTTCGTTTAACACAGGAACGCGGTTATGAGTGAACAGGCCCCCATCATTGTTGTTGGCACCGGCTTGTCCGGCTATTCCCTGGTACGGGAAATCCGGAAGCAGGATAAACAGACCCCGGTTCTGATGGTGACCGCCGACGACGGCGTGAGTTACTCCAAGCCCATGTTGTCCACCGGCTTTACCAAGGGCAAGGATGCGGACGGGTTGGCCCAGGGCGCGACCGACGCCATGGCGGAGCAGTTGAATGTCCGGATTCGCACATTTGCCACGGTCACCGGTATTGATGCCGACGCCCACGAACTGGTTCTCGGTGACGAACGACTTGCCTACAGCAAGCTGGTTCTGGCCTGGGGCGCGGATGTGATCCGGCTCGGCCTCGACGGTGACGGTCAGGAACATGTGTTCTCGATCAATGACCTGATGGATTACCGCGCCTTCCGGGCGGCCCTGGGTGAGGGCAAACGGGTGGCGATCATGGGGGCTGGGCTGATTGGTTGTGAGTTTGCCAATGACCTTCGCAACGGCGGGTACCAGGTTGACGTGATTGCACCCTCGGAGGGTGTGATGCCCGGGTTGCTGCCCGAGGCTGCGGCCAATGCTGTTCAGCAGGAACTGGAGAATCTGGAAGTCGGTTTTCATCTTGGTACCGTGGTTGACCGGGTCGATCGCCAGGGCAATGGTGTCAGCCTGACCCTGGCCAATGGCGAGAAACTCGAGGCCGATCTGGTGTTGTCGGCCGTTGGCTTGCGCCCGAGGACTGATCTGGCCCGCGCTGCGGGGCTGGAGACTGCCAGGGGCATCGTGGTGAATCGCGCTCTGGAGACCTCGGCACCGGATGTCTACGCACTCGGTGACTGCGCCGAGGTGGACGGTCACGTCCTGCTTTACGTGTTGCCACTGATGGCCTGTTCCCGGGCGCTTGCCAAAACGCTGCTGGGTGAGCGCACCGAAGTGAGCTACGGGACCATGCCGGTGATGATCAAAACGCCCTGTTGCCCCACGGCGGTTTGCCCGCCACCGTCCGAAGCCGAGGGCAGCTGGGATGTCGAGCAGGATGGCACTAACGTCAAGGCGCTGTTCAAGAGCCCCGGGGGCGATGTCCTGGGGTTTGCGGTAACTGGCAGCTTCGCCATGGAAAAGCAGGCCCTGTCCAAGGAAGTGCCGCCGATACACGGCTGACTCTCCCGTTCCATTCGACAGCCCCGGTCCCACGGGGCTGTTTTATAATGGCCGATTACGGCTTTTCGTTGCGAAATTTCGCCGCTTGCGGTAGAAAACTCCTTCGTGTGCTAACGAAATCACAGGAGCAGGCATGCTTGAGGTAACCAAGAAGCTGGTGGAGTTGCTGGATCTCTCGCCCATCGGTGACGACCACTTCCAGGGTGACAGCGAGGATCTGGGCTTTCCCAACGTTTTTGGCGGGCAGGTTCTCGGCCAGGCGTTGATGGCGGCCAGCCGGACCGTTGAAGGTCGCCTCTGTCACTCCCTTCATGCCTACTTTCTGCGCCCGGGCAATCAGAATATGCCCATCGACTACGAGGTCCAGCGAGTCCGCGACGGTGGCAGTTTTTCGGTGCGTCGGGTGATTGCCCGTCAGGATGGCAAGGAAATCCTGACCGGCTCCATGTCGTTCCAGGTGGCCGAGGAAGGTTTTGAGCATCAGTTGACCATGCCGGATGCGCCGGACCCGGAGATCCTTCGCTCGGAACAGGAATGGGGTGAGCTTCTGGCACCCCAGGTGCCGGAAAAAATGCGGCCGATCCTGACCCGGGACCGCCCGATCGAGATCCGGCCGGTAAACCCGGTCAATCCACTGAAGCCGGAGAAACGCCCTCCCCACAAGCAGAGCTGGTTCCGGGCCCAGGGGCACCTGCCGGATGATCCCGTACTTCACCGCTGTCTGCTGACTTACGCCTCGGATTTCCAGTTTCTCGGCACGTCACTGAATCCCCATGGGCTGACCTTCATGAGCAAGGGGCTGCAGGTGGCCAGCCTTGATCACTCGATCTGGTTCCACCGGGATTTCCGCATGGACGAATGGCTGCTTTACGACAAGGACAGCCCCAGCGCGTCGGCCGGCCGGGGGTTCAATCGCGGCAACTTCTTCAATCAGGACGGTGTGCTGGTGGCATCCACCACCCAGGAAGCCCTGATTCGTCAGAGGTCCTAGCCGGCTAGCCCAGTCTCCTTTGGTCTGGCTGCACGTGATTCTGTTCCAGCCAGGTCACCAGCTCATCGAAGGGCAATGGCGGTGTCAGCAGGTAACCCTGAATCATGTCGCAGCCCATGTTCCTGAGAAGATTGGCGGTTACCTCATCCTCCACACCTTCGGCTACCACCTGGTAGCCGAGGCTGTGGCACATATCGATGGTGGTCTGCACAATCACCCGGTCTTCTGCCTCGGTGGTCAGCTCCGTGACCAGTGAACGATCAATCTTGACTTCGCTCGCAGGTAGCTGCTTGATGTAGGACAGTGAGGAATAGCCAGACCCGAAGTCATCGATCGACACCGGGATGCCGGTGGCGCTGAGTGAGTTGAGCGCCCTCAGTGAGTTGCCCGGGTCCTGCATCATGGAGGTTTCCGTGACTTCAAAAATGATACTGCCCTGGTGACTGTGATAACTGTTCATCAGACGCTGGACAAAGATGGGAAAGTCCGGCTCCCTCAGGTTGTTGGGCGAAATGTTGATGGATATATTCAGGAGCCAGCCGCGCTCCAGCAATCGTGAGCGCAATTCCAGTGATTGCTCAATGACCCACCGGGTCAAAGGTTTGATCAGTCCGGTCTGTTCCGCGAGGCTGACAATCTCGTCGGCGCGGATCGGTTTCGCCCGCCCGGGCCATCGAATCAATACCTCAACCCCGACAATCCGGCCCGTTTTCAGGCTTTGCTTGGGCTGCATGAACAGCGCAAGCTCGTTGGTGTTGAGGGCATGTCGAAGCTCCGACACCATGGTCAGCCGGTCGGCGCTGTAGGAGTCTTTCTTGGACTTGTAATAGGCAAGCCCCCGCTCCCGCGCGGAATCCGATCCTTCGGCGATCACAGCACGCCGTATCAGGGTGTTAGCATCCGTACCATGCTCCGGGAAGATTGCCACTCCAAGCCTGGGGTCCAGGGGAATCTGCATGCCCAGGTAGTCGATGGGGTAGCGTATTCCCTCCAGGGCCTTGAGGATAGCCCGTGGCACGGAGCCCGTGGCATCGGCGTCGACAATAAACGCGAATGTCTGAGGGTCCAGTGATGCCAGGTAGAAATTGCGCTGCTCGGTCTGTTCTACCGGCATTGCGCCCGGCAGTTCTCGCGCCACCGCATTGTAGTGCTTGGACGCCAATTCCAGAATCCGGTCACTGTTGCGGTGCCCGAGGGTCTTGGTGACTGACTGCAGGTTGTTCAGGTGGATGACGGCGACGCCATAGCGTCGCTCGGGGCTGCGCAGCATCAGGTCGTTCAGCATCATCTCAAGGCTGCCCCGATTGGGAAGGCCGGTAAGCGGATTATGCAGTGCATGATCCATCAGCTTCAGCTCCGCTGAGCGACGTGCCGCCAGGGCATTCAGTTCTGCTTCCCGGGCGTCCACCTTGTCCTGCCGTTCCTGGTAAAGCCTCGCCGCCAGGGCCAGCGTGAGCAGAATGGCTTCCAGTGCCGATCCGATCTGCATGCCGTAGGTGGTCACAAAATTGTTGGGTAGCAAGCCGTACTTGTTGGCCGCCGTGATCGCGCTGCCGAGGGTCAGTGCCGCCCAGGCCACCGTGTAATAACTGGCCTGTGGGTTGCCCTTCCACCATTGCACAGGCCCAAGAACGGTAAGCAACAGGCAGCTGGGAATTGCCAGGGCTACGGTCAGCCGACTGCCGGTGCTGTAATCGAGAAAGAACGTCATCAAGGCAACAACGGCATTCAGGGAAATCATGAACAGCACAAGCCGATTCAGTAACGGCCCGGTGTAGGTCAGTTTCAGGAATGAGCGGGAGAACACGAGTGTGAACAGCAGTGCGAAGGGCACGGCCAGTAACATTATCTGGTTCTGGAAAGCCGGGCTGTTCGGCCACAGAAACTGAAAAGTGGCGCCATTCAGGCTGCCGATCAGCAATAAATAGCCCAGTGTCGAAAGCACATAGAGCAGGTACACCGGCTCTCTGAGAGCGCCAAAGATAAACAGATTGAAAAAAATGACCGTAATCAGGATGCCGTAATAGAGCGCATGCATCTGGTCTTCAGTAGAGGAATGTTCGAAGAAGGCCTCGGCGTTCCATAGCCTTACCGGGATCTGCATGGCACCCTCAGTACGCACCTCCAGGAGAATCTGGTACTCGCTGGCGATGCTCTGTTCGAAGGGGAACAGGAAATGACGGTGCAGTATCGGGCGTTGATCGAACGGAACCTGATCTCCGGTCACGATGCGTCGGGCAATCCGGCCGTTTTCCAGCAGATGGAAGGTGAGCTTGTCCAGCTGTGAGTAGCGGACTTCCAGCAGGTTGATAGTGGCAGGATGCGCCACCGGAAACCGGAGCCAGACAGTATCCTGGATGTAACCGAAATTCGGGCTTTCTTCCTCGAGGGTTTGCCAGTTATGGGAGGCCAGGGCCTCACTGGCTGTCAGGCTGTCATCCGGGGCAACGCGCAGATACTCGATCCGGGGAACATAGGAACCTTCAGCCCCCAGGGATGGAGCAGCCAGACCCGATAACAGCAACAGCGTTATCAGTAATCGAAGCCAGAAATTGGATGCCACGTCGTACCATTTTGCTTGTCGTTGTCCATCGGAGTATGGCGTGTCACCTTTGGCGACTCAAGTCACCAGCAGGACCTGTTTGGCAAAATTTTGTAGCCAGGACTCAGATCTGCTGAAGCCATGAACGGACCCAGGGCAGTGCTTCGGCTTCCGGCTCCATGGTTTCCAGGGCATCAATTCGAAGCGTGTCTCCCACCTTGCGGGCAGCGGTTTCGTATAGCGCTTCCTCAACCAGATCGCCTGCGCCACAGAAGGTATCACCGTAGGAACTGTCGCCCAGCACGATGATGCCAAACGGCCGACCCGGTTGTTGGGGCAGCTGATCCCGCAGATCCAGGTAGAAAGGCAGCAGGTTGGCTGGCAC
>JAWWAT010000038.1:0-14460 GCA_033721635.1 Marinobacter sp.
CTGATATCATGCCGTAACGGACGCTGTTGAATGAAGAGAGTTTATCCGAGGGCCGTTGAGGCCCTCCGATCTGTATCCCGCCATGATTTCGTTTCCGGTTCGGATCTGGTTCCCTCGATAACCGGCCACTCTATCCCCCGCGAAGAAACCGTCAGTCACATACTCTCCCTGGTTCCTGAGATCGAACCCGATCACGTGGTTATGCACGTGGGCGGCGGTTCCGGATATCTGGCAGCCGTGCTTTCAGGCCTGGCCCATCAGGTTATCTACCTGGAAAAGAATGCCGTTGTCGCGGAAGCAGCCAGGGAGCGATTCTTTCGGCTCGGTTTGCATAATGTGGATGTTCTGGTCGCCAGTGCGGAAGAAGCACCGGAGCCCGATCCTCTGTGCGATCTTGTGCTGTGCACCACCTTTATCAAAGAGCGCCGTGTTCTGGCCCGGTTGGTGCGGGAGGGAGGGCACCTGGTTTGCCTGGAGGGTCGAGCGGGACCTGTTCCGAGCCTTGCCATGTTCGTGCGTCGTGATGATGTACTTGAGCGGGTGAGAACCCTGGGCTGGGTCGATTTCAATCGTAATGTGGAGCAGATCCTCATTGATCAGGGCCTTGTGGATGACAAGATCCTGGCCGAGGCGAAGGCAGAAGCGGCCAAGCAGAATTGCCGCCTGCTTGAAGTTCTCCGGCGCAAACTGAATCTTGAAGAGATTGATCTCTACCGCTCTCTTGCCAGGCAGCGCGGCATGACTTTCACCGATGCGGACGCAATTCTGCCGGACCTCCATCCGGCGCTGTTCCGGCGCTTCTCACGCACGTTCCTGGATCTTTCGAGGCTGATACCTATTGCCGAAGAGGATGGCAGGATCACGGTTGTAACCGATGATCCGGATGCGCGCACGGATCAGCTCGAGCGGCTGAGCCCCAATCAGGTGGTTGATTGCCTGTTGGTGACACCGACCGATTTTCGTCGCCTCTGGTCCGCGCTGGATCTGACCGCAAAGGGTCGGAGTTTTGCAGCAGATCACGGGCCCGGCCCGGAGCCGCAGGCTAATTCGACCGGCAGCACCGATCAGTTGCTGGGCAACGATCCGAAAAACAAGCACGTCAGCCCCTATCTGGTGTCTGTTTACGAAGCCATCCTGCTGGATGCCGTAAGCGAAAAGGCCAGCGACATCCATATAGAGCAGTACGGCGAGCGGGTTCGAATTCGGCTTCGGGTGGATGGCGATCTCCATGATCTGCCCCAGTACCAGTTGTCGCCCCGGGAGATCAAAGGGGTGATTAACGTGATCAAGCTGCGGGCGGAACTGAACATTGCCGAGCACCGATTGCCCCAGGGCGGGCGATCCCGGCTTCAGCTTGGCGATATGGCCTACGACCTGCGCATCCAGACCCAGCCGTCCCTCCATGGCGAAAATGCGATCATACGCCTGCTGCCCCAGACCGGGCGTGCCATGACCATCGCCGAACTCGGCATGTCATCCATGATCGGGGCCCGCTATCAGCGGCTACTGGATAACCCGGCGGGGCTGGTGCTGGTGGTAGGGCCGACCGGCTCCGGCAAGTCCACCACACTGTATGCCGGCCTGCAGACCCTCGCCGATGATGGCCGCCGGAAAGTCATTACGGTGGAGGACCCCATCGAGTACTCCATCGACAACATCCAGCAGACCCGGGTCCGGTCGGAAATTGGCTTTGGTTTTGCCGACGCCATGCGAGCGTTTGTCCGGGAGGATCCGGACGTGATTCTGGTGGGCGAGATTCGGGACCAGGAAACCGCCCTGGAAGCAATCCGGGCCTCCCAGACCGGGCACGTGGTTCTGTCTACATTGCACTGCAACGATGCGGTGGATTCACTGCAGCGTCTCTACGATCTGGGTATCCATCCCAATTCCATCGCCGGTGAGCTGCTGGCCGTCATTGCGCAACGCCTGGCCAAACGTATCTGCAAGCATTGTCGTCAGCCTGCCAAGCCGGATCCGGTGATCCTGTCCGAGGTGTTTCCGGACGGTCCCCCTGCGGATTTTGGCTGTTTTGAAGGCGCTGGCTGCGATAAGTGCAATGGTCGCGGAACCCAGGGACGTGTGGCGATTGTCGAGTATATGGAAGTCGATTCAGACATCCGGAACGCCATTTCCAGTCAACCCCCCATTGGCGAGCTGCGCTGGCGCGCCCTGGATGCTGGCCTGGTGACCATGCGAGACAGCGCCCTGGACCATGTGATTGAAGGTATTATCCCGCTGTCTGAGCTGCCGCGGATTCTCCCGAGAGAGCGCATGGCACCGGAAGTTCGTGGCGGCCGCAGGAGTCAGGAATGAGCAATAAGCAATCGGTTAACAAGGCGGCCCAGCGGGAACCCGTGGAGGTAATCCACGCGGCGGAGCTGGACAAGCTCAGGAGTATGGACCATGGCCCGGTGCCACCCGGCTGGCTGATGTCACCCCGCGCGGTGGAAAAGTTCGTGATGGGGGATGAGAAACTCGGCATTGAACGGAAATTCGTTGCCGAGCGGGCCATGGTGGTCCGGATTATCATTTCCCTGTGCACCAGCCGAGGCTGCCTGTTGGTTGGCGAGCCGGGGACGGCCAAATCCTGGTTGTCGGAATTGCTGGCGGCCGCCATTTCGGGCAGTTCGACGCTGACCCTTCAGGGTGGGGCAGTAAACAGCGTGGGCCAACTGCTGTACAGCTGGAACGAGGCGGTTCTGCATACCGATGGCCCCTGTCTGAAGGCACTGGTGCCCAGCCCCTTGCTGCGGGGCATGATGGAAGGTCGAATGGTCCGGTTTGAAGAGATCGCACGCTGCCCCCAGGCGCTTCAGGATGCACTGTTGTCTGTACTGTCCGACAGGGTGGTGGTGATTCCCGAGCTCGCGGGAGACGACGGTGTGGTGTTCGCGCGGGAAGGCTTCAACGTCATCGCCACGTCCAACAGTATCGACGAGGGTGTTCATCGGATGAGTGCCGCCTTGAAGCGACGTATGGACTTTGAGGAAATTCGCCCGATCCGCAATCTGGCCGACGAGATGGATGTCGTGCTCCGCGAGGTCCGCAGGGCCAACAGCCGGGCTGGTATCGAGGTGGCGCTTGAGGAATCGGTGGTCGAGATTCTGGTGACCATGTTCCACGAGCTGCGCAATGGCCAGACCCTGGACGGCCGAAGTACCGATCGTCTCGCCGGTTCGGCGCTGTCCACGGCAGAAGCGGTTTCCGTCGCCCATGCGGCCAGCCTGAATGCCTGGTATTACGGCGGGGGAAGTATCACGGTGGAGCAGCTGATGCACCACATCATCGGCTCGGCCCTGAAGGATCAGCCGGAGGACCGGCGCCGGTTGCGCCATTACTTTGAAACCACGGTGGCGCCGAGGCGTGGTGACAACTGGCAGCAGGCCTGGGCGCTGCGCTCACTGATTCACTGAATTATCCGCTGCACCGGGTTTGCGATCATCGGGCGTGAGCCCGCGGATGTGGAAGGCAAACGCCAGGATCTCCGCAATCACCCGGTACAGAGACTCGGGAATCTCTTCGTTCAGTGACAGGCGGGCCAGAATGCTGGCCAGCTCCGCATTTTCGTAGAGGGGAACCTTGTGCTCCCGGGCGATGCGGATGATCTCCTCCGCCAGCTCGTGGGTGCCGGTGGCGCTGATGGTGGGCGCTTTCTCACCATCGTACTTGAGGGCGACGGCGGCCCTGCTTTGCTGTTCGCTCTCTGATGTCATGCCCGGGTATCCACCAGTCTGTGTTCGAGTCGGGTAACGCTGCTCTGAGGCGTGCCGCGGCGGCAGTCCAGATCGGTTACTTCCAGGCCCAGGTCGGTCAGGCTCTGTCGCAACGCAGGAAGCTCCTGGTTCACCTGGCGCAGGGTGGTCTGTTTTTCTGCCCAGACCCGCGCGCTCACTGCCTGTTGTCTTAGGGCAACATCGAAATGCAGCGGCCCAGCCTCATCCAGATCCATGGCCAGTGAAAGCCGCCACTCGGCTGTGGCGGTTTTCGCGGATCGGGTTTCCGATTCCCTGTCTTCGGGATATTGTTCGATCCGGACCTGCGCCAGCCTGGGCTCGTTCTGTGGTGTCAGCCATGGCAGATCGAGCAGGAGGGTGGATGCGGGTACCGGCCCAGCTGCATCGCCACCGCCGCGGGCCGTGAGCACCTGACTGTGTAACTGGTTGACGGTGATCCGGTTTAGCATTCCGGCCAGCAGGCGGAGCATCTGCCCCACGGTGGGCGCATCGCCACTGCCGGGGGGCTGGGGTGTGGCCAGTGGTTGCGGAAACTGAAGTGGCGCCTGCATGAGCTCTGGCGTTGAGATAGGTGTCAGCCGGTTGAATTGTTCCGGTGTACTGCCCTGTTGGGCAAGCAAAGCGGTGGTTATCCTGCCCAGCGCCAACTTGAGATCGGGTAACTGGGCGGACGGTGTCTGAGCCAGACGTGATTCGGCGAACAGGCCACTTTCCGAAAGCCATTGGCGGACCTGTTGCGATGTCGTGTCCTGGCCGCCGGAACCGGGAGGCAGGCTGCTCCCCGAAGGGAGTCTTGCCACAATCTGCTCAATAGCCTGCCTGGCCGCTTCCGGAAGCGGTTGGGTGGCTCGCGATGAGGGCAGTTGGCCCGGGACCGGGTCCTGCCGAAGGCCCTGTGTCAGCGTGCCGATCAGCCTGGTCAGGCCAGCGTCCAGTGATTGCTGCCAGGGCAGTCGCTGGGCCAGGGCCCGGGCGACACCGGCCTCGGGCGCGGGGGCCAGTTTGCCCATCAGCTGCAGCTCATTGCCGGCCCGCATAACCTTCACCCAGTCACCGGTCGCCAGTTCGGTCTTGCCGACGGCGGCCTGGACCAGAAGAGACTTGCCCCGGATGTCCAGTAACAGGTCCGCACTGATGCTACCCTGACGGTTGATGATTTCTGCCACCCGGGCCAGGGTGGTTTCCCGGTTTGTCAGCTGGAGCTGGTCGAGTAGTTGCCGAGCTGATGCAGCCACGGGCTCGCGGGCCGCTTCGGTTGTGACCGCAGTCCGGGAAGTCGGCGTTGCAGGCTGAGCCGGGGGTGTCGGGGGCTGTTGTCCGTTGGGTAGTTTCATCGTCACTGATTTGATGTTGGACAAGAGTAATCCGTTGGCGCTTTCGTTATAATACGCCGCGCCGGCAGGTCATGCGCGAACAAACTCCATGGCCGCCGCTGTCACGAATGCACCCGATGCCGTCTTCACGTGCATCGTCCTGGTTACGGGGCCCTGATGTCTGAGCCGTTGTTACAGGCTGTCGATCTGCAGTGCGAGCGGGATGAACGGATCCTGTTCCGTGACCTGTCGTTCTCCATACTGCCCGGTACGGTCACCCGTGTCGAGGGGCCGAACGGGTCCGGCAAGACCACACTGCTGCGAATGCTGGCCGGCCTGAATGATGCGTGGTCCGGCAGTCTGCTCTGGTGCGGCAAGCCCATATCCGGCCAGCGCGAAGAATTTCTCCGCAATACCCTGTATCTTGGTCACCGGCCGGGCATCAAACCCCTGCTGACACCCATGGAAAATCTCCGGGCACTGACGGCAGGGCGGCGGCCGCTGCCGGATCCCGTTCTGCGCCAGGCGCTGGACGGTACCGGATTGGCGGGGTTCCAGAATGTGCCCTGTCGGAATCTTTCGGCGGGGCAGCAAAGACGCGTTGCCCTGGCGCGCCTGTTGATTGCCGACGAGCCGCTCTGGCTGCTGGATGAAGTTTTTACCGCCATTGATGCCAACGGTGTCAGCGCCATTGAGAGCCTACTTCAACAGCGGGCTGCCGAGGGAGGAGCGGTGGTCGTGACGACGCACCACGATCTGAATTTACCCGGTATGCAACGCCTTATTCTGGGTGGAGGGGCAGCCAATGAATGCTGATTGCCGACCGGCACTGACTCTGCGGCAAGACACCGTCGGTGCGCTGGCAGCGATGCAGGCGGTGTTTGCCCGGGATATGAAAGTGGCCTTCAGGCAGCGCCAGGATTTGCTCAATCCGCTGTTGTTCTTCGTCATGGTCGTAAGCCTTTTTCCTCTGGGGGTTAGCCCGGAAGTGTCATTTCTGCGGGAGGCCGGAGCCGGTATCCTGTGGGTAGCGGCATTGCTATCGGTGTTGCTGTCGCTGGACCACCTGTTCCGCCATGATTTTGACGACGGCACGCTTGAGCAACTTGTGCTTCAGCCCCAGCCCCTGTTTCTGCTGGTGTTGGCGAAAACGGCGGCGCACTGGGTGTTAACAGGCCTGCCGCTGGTGGTATTAACGCCGGTTTTGGGCGTAATGGTCCATCTTGACGGGAACTCCATCGGAGTTTTGTGTCTAACGCTGCTGATCGGTACACCGGTGCTGAGCCTGATCGGGTCAATCGGCGCGGCACTGACGCTGGGATTACGGTCCGCAGGGGTGCTCTTGTCCCTGTTGATCATTCCGCTGTACATTCCCGTCCTGATTTTCGGAACAGGTACGGTGGCTTCGGCCGCAGAGGGCGCTCCCGTGGGAGCCTATCTGGCCCTGATGGGTGCGTTTATGGTGCTGGCGCTGACCCTGGCACCCTTTGCATCGGCAGCGGCGCTGCGTATCAGCCTGTCTAACGGGTAAACAAGGTAACGGTAGGACGGTGACCATCTGATGTGGCAATTTTTTCACAAGCTGGGTTCTCCCAAATGGTTCTTCGGGATTGCAGCCCGGCTGATGCCCTGGCTACTGGCAGGTGGCATCCTGTTGTTGATGGCAGGCATTGTCTGGGGACTGGCCTTTGCGCCCAAGGATTACCTGCAGGGCAACAGCTACCGGATTATTTTCATCCACGTCCCCACGGCCTTTCTCGCCCAGTCGGTCTACGTGATGATGGCGGTGGCGGCTGTCGTAACACTGGTCTGGCGCATGAAGCTGGCGGATGTGTTCGTCAAGTCGGTCGCACCGGTGGGGCTGGTACTGACCTTTCTTTCTCTGTTCACCGGAGCGGTCTGGGGCAAGCCCACCTGGGGGACCTGGTGGGTCTGGGACGCCCGGCTGACCTCCATGCTGATTCTTCTGTTCCTGTATGGCGGCGTGATTGCCCTGGACCGGGCCATCAACGAAGAAAAATCTGCGGCACGGGCGGTAGCGGTGCTGGTTCTGGTCGGGGTGGTGAATATACCGATTATCCAGTACTCCGTTGAATGGTGGAATACGCTCCACCAGCCGTCGACATTCAAACTGACTGAAAAGCCGTCCATGCCGGCTGAAATGTGGGTGCCGCTGCTCCTTTCGGTACTTGGGCTGTACCTGCTGTTCGGCTGGCTGGCCTGTTTGCGTATGCAGACCGAGATTCTTCTGCGCGAGCAGAGAACGCGCTGGGTTAAAGACTATGTGTTGGCCGGGAGGGGCTGAAGTATGGCATTTGATTCCTTTTCGGCGTTTATGGTGATGGAAGGTCACGGGCCCTACGTTTGGGCCTGTTACGCCGCGTTTTTCCTGCTGATGATTGGCCTGATGGTCTGGTCCCTGCGTCGCCGCAAAGCCGTTATTGAGGCCTGCCGTCGCGGTTATGAGTTCCAGGCAGGTCGGCAGGACCCGCAGGCTGCGGCGGCTTCCTTCACCCGCGTCAAGGTTTCCCAAGACTGAAAGGCAGATATCCGATGCATCCAATCCGAAGAAAGCGGCTGACCATTGTCCTGTTCCTGTTGGTAGGGCTGGCCATCGCTGTGGGTCTGACTACCTATGCGCTGCGACAGAACATCAATCTGTTCTATGACCCCAGCCAGATCTCCGCAGGCGAAGCGCCTGTGGATGTGAGAATACGCGCCGGTGGCATGGTCGAGGAGGGTTCGGTGAAGCGGGATCCGGATAGCCTGAAGGTCGAGTTCCGGGTTACCGATTTCAACGCGTCTGTACCCATCGAGTATACGGGGATTCTCCCGGATCTGTTTGCCGAAGGGCAGGGTGTTGTAGCCATGGGCCGGTTGGATGGTAACGGACGACTCGTCGCGGATCAGGTTCTGGCCAAGCACGACGAAAACTATATGCCACCGGAAGTTGCTGCGGCTCTTGAGAAATCCTCGAAAGGGCAACACAAAGCCGGCGACAACGCGGAAACGGTTTCCTATTAAACGCAAGAACTGACAGCCTGATTCTGGAGGGCTTCGATGTATCCTGAGTTCGGACAAATTGCGCTCATACTTGCACTCTTGCTTGCGGTATTGCTTTCAGTCGTGCCGCTGGTCGGCTCCCTTGCGGGCAGGGACAACCTGATGGCTTTTTCCCGACCCCTGACTTCCGGCATGTTTGTGTTCGTCGCTATTGCTTTTGCCGTACTGACACATGCCTTCATGGTCGACGATTTCTCTGTGGCCTATGTGGCCAACAACAGCAACAGTCTATTGCCCTGGTACTATAAATTCAGCGCGGTCTGGGGTGGTCACGAGGGCTCACTGCTGCTCTGGATCCTGATGCTGGCTGGCTGGACGTTGGCGGTCGCAATCTTCAGCCGTCGCTTGCCGGCGGTCATGATCTCGCAGGTGCTTTCCGTATTGGGGATGGTCTGCGTCGGTTTCCTGCTGTTCATCGTTATTACCTCCAACCCGTTCGACCGCACATTGCCGAATGTCCCGGCGGATGGGGCCGATCTGAACCCTCTGCTCCAGGATTTCGGACTGATCGTCCATCCTCCGATGCTCTACATGGGGTACGTTGGCTTTGCCGTGGCCTTTGCCTTCGCGATCGCTGCATTGATTAACGGCCGTCTCGATGCGGCCTGGGCCCGCTGGTCACGTCCCTGGACAACCGTTGCCTGGGCGTTCCTTTCCCTGGGTATTGCCCTGGGCAGTTGGTGGGCCTACTACGAGCTTGGCTGGGGCGGCTGGTGGTTCTGGGATCCGGTCGAAAATGCATCGTTGCTGCCCTGGTTGTCGGGTACCGCACTCATGCACTCGCTGGCGGTCACTGAAAAGCGCGGCGTGTTCAAGAGCTGGACCGTGCTGCTCGCCATTGTCACCTTTTCACTGAGTCTGCTGGGCGCGTTCCTGGTTCGCTCCGGTGTACTCACCTCTGTGCATTCGTTTGCGGCGGACCCGGAGCGGGGTACTTTCCTGCTTGGACTGCTGGCAGTAACCGTGATCGCAAGCTTGGCGCTCTATGCTTTCCGGGCGCCGGTGGTCCACGTCCGAGCGCGCTATGGTTCGCTGTCACGGGAGATCTTCCTGCTCCTCAACAACGTCCTGTTGGTCTCGGCAACGATTCTGGTAGCGGTCGGAACCCTGTACCCCCTGGTTCTCGACTATCTTGAACTCGGCATGCTCTCGATCGGCGAACCGTTCTTCAATCTGACCTTCAGTCCGCTCGCTGTTGCCACCGGTCTCTTGCTTGGCGCCGGAATTTTCTCCCGCTGGAAGAAAACAGACGGTGGCTGGCTGGGTCGCAAACTCCTTTGGCCTCTTGCCATCAGTACGCTCGTAACCGCAGCCGTTCTCGTAGGCTACGGTGGCTTCACTACATGGGCCTTCCTGGGCGTTTTTGCTTCCGTCTGGGTTACCGTAGCGACATTCTGGGATCTTTGGGACAAATCTTCTTCGAAGAAAGGCCGTCTTCATGGGCTCAAGCGTCAGTCCCGGAGCTATTACGGCATGGTGCTGGGGCACCTGGGGCTGGCAATCACCATGGTGGGTGCAACCGTGGTGTCGAATTATGGCATTGAGCGGGATGTCCGCATGGTGCCCGGTGATGTCGCTTCGGTTGGCGATTATCAGGTGGCTTTCAGAAGTATCGGCCAGCGTCAGGGACCAAACTTCACCGCACAGTATGGAACCTTTGATGTTTTACTGGATGGCGAGCGGGTTGCCGTTCTGCATCCGGAGAAACGTCAGTACAAGGTGGGTATGAGTGTTATGACCGAAGCCGACATTGACGCCGGGCTGTCTCGGGATATCTTCGTTGCGATCGGAGAGAGGATTACCGATGAGGCCTGGGCCATTCGCCTGCAATATAAACCTCTGGTTCGCTGGCTGTGGCTCGGGTCGCTCTTTATGGCCGCTGGCGGCTTCCTGGCCATTGCCGATCGTCGGTACCGGATCCGGGACCGGGCCGAGCAAAAGGCGGAAGCCGGTAATAGAGTGCCAGGGGCCGCTTCTCCAACCTCGGCCGGAGCAACCTCATGAAGCGGTTCCTGCTGTTTCTGCCGCTGTTGGTCGCTCTTGTTGTCGGCACGGTTCTGTTCGCCGGCATCGGCAAGGATCCTACCAAGCTGGAATCCGCGCTGGTTGGTAAACCGGTTCCTGAATTCAGTCTGAGGGATCTGCATAGTCCGGATTCGATGCTGGACCGGAGCCTGTTTCGTGGCCAGGTGTCCCTGCTCAATGTCTGGGGCACATGGTGTCCCGCCTGCAAGGATGAGCACGACGACCTGATGTGGCTGGCCGAGGAGAAAGGCGTCAATATCATTGGCCTGAACTACAAGGACAACCGCGAGGATGCCCTGGTCTGGCTTGACCGTCTGGGGGATCCGTACCGTAAAACCATCTATGACCCTCGGGGCACCCTCGGGTTTGATCTGGGTGTTTACGGCGCGCCGGAAACCTTTGTGATCGATGCCGCTGGCGTTGTGCGCTATCGCCATGTGGGAGTGGTGAACAAGACAGTCTGGGAACAGACGTTGCTGCCGGTGATCAATGACGTCCAGGGGAATGGCTGATGGTCCGAATCGTCTATTTTCTGTTGGCGCTTCTGTTTTCAAGTGCCGCTGCGGCCGAGGTAGCTGATGTCTACGATTTTTCGGATAGGGCCCAGGAGCAACGCTACCAGAACCTGATCGAGGAGCTGCGCTGCCCGAAATGCCAGAACCAGAACATTGCCGACTCCAACGCGCCCATTTCCAAGGATATGAGGGACGTCGTTTACCGGATGATGAAAAACGGTGCCAGTGACGAGGAGATTGTTGAGTCCCTGGTTGGCAGGTTCGGTGAGTTCGTTCGCTACAAACCAGAGCTGGACAGCCGGACCTTTCTGCTCTGGGCGACACCGGCCATTGCGGTCTTCGGCGGACTTCTGGTGGTGGCCGGTGTGGTTATCCGCTCCCGGCGGGCAGGCCAGGATACCGAGGCGCTGAGTGCCGAGGAGAAAGCCCGGGTCGACAAAATGCTGGCAGACCAGGAAAAATCGTCCTGAAGCCAGGTCTGCCCGGATGCGCAGTTTGCTACCCCATTCTTAATTCTGAACCTGTGACTGAAACTCCATGACTGACACTTTCTGGATTGCCGCAACGGTACTGATCATTCTTGCCCTTTCGTTTGTGTTGTACCCGGTCTTTTTTCACCGGCTGGGTGCGCGGAAACAGACGGACCTGAAAAACCAGAATCTGATGGCCTATCGCTCCCGGATGAAAGAGCTCGATAGCGAATACGAGGCCGGTATTCTCGACGATGAGAATTACCGCCAACTCAAGGAAGAGCTCGCCGGCAGCATGCTGGATGATGTGCCGGAGCAGGAACCGGTGAGGCGAGTGATCAGTGGTCGCAGGAGTGCCATGGCTGTGGCACTGGTGTCGATTCTTCTGATCCCGGCGGCCACCGTGTACCTCTACGAGCGTTGGGGAGCTATGGACCGGGTCGAGCAGTTCGTCACCATGCAGGAAATGGGCGCCACCGACGGTTCGCGACAGGCCCAGATGATGGAGCTTTCGGGCCAGCTCCGTGAGCGGCTCGAAGCCAGCCCGGATAACCCGGAGGGCTGGGCGATGTTGGGGCGCACCTATATGCGCCTGGAGCGCTATGACGATGCGGCCTGGGCGTTCCGGCAACTGGCGAGCAGCGTGGATGACGACGACAGGGCAGAAGCAGTCGCCTACGGTCTTTCCGCCCAGGCGCTGTTCTTCGGTAGCCAGGGTGCCATGACGGAAGAGGTCACGGCAGCCATTGAACAGGCCCGTGAGTTGAACCCGGATGAAGTCAATGCCCTGGGATTGCTGGGTATCAATGCCTTTAGTCAGGAGAATTACCGGGAAGCGATCGACTACTGGGAGCGGATCGAAACGGTTGCACCAGACCACCCTCAGATTGCCTCCATAAAGGAAGGGATTCGGGAAGCCTACACCCGTCTGGGTGAAGAGCCGCCGGAGCAGGTGGCCGAACCGGAAGCCTCCGGTGTCGGGGTTACCGTTCGAGTGACGCTCGCCGAAGACTTGCAGAACCAGGTGCCGGGGGATACCACGCTGTTTCTTTTTGCTCGCCAGGCCAATGTTCGGCAGGGCCCACCTCTGGCCGTTGCACGGCTGACGGCCGACCAGCTGCCGGTTGAAATTCGTCTGGACGACCGGTACGCCATGTCGCCACAGGCTACCATTTCCAGTGTTGACGAGGTTGTCGTGACGGCGCGTCTAAGTCGTTCCGGCAGTGTCAACGCCCAGGCGGGTGATTGGCAGGGCAGTACCGACGCGCCCGTAGCTGTAAACGACAGCCAGGAGGCGCCGGTAGCCGTTGTGATCGATCAGCAGCTGATCGATTAATTCTCAGGACAAGCCTTTTGGGTAGAGTGGGGGCAGGCCGGCGTTTATTCGTGACGGCCTGCGCTTCCGGACCTGCTCAAGAGCCCTTGCCAATGGCCGACCATCCCAGGTGTCGTTCTCGTGCCCGGGCGCAAATAACCTGGCCTGGAGCCGTCTGAGTTCCGTTGCCAGTGTCTCATCGCCGAAATGATCGACAACGTCGGCCGCCGAACGGAAGCCGTGCCCGGTGGCGTGCAGGTTTGCCCATTCCACCAGAAGTTCTGATGTAACTGCTTTGCCATCCCTCACGGCCTTGATCAGGCGGTCGAACGCGGCATCTTCATGCCTGTTGTCAGTCGAGACCGGCGTAACTGTCTTGCTTTTACGCGACCACCACCATGCCCACAGGGTTCCGGCCCAGAGAAGTCCCAGCACCAGGCTGAGCCACTGCCAGAGCCCGGTTGCGGCAGAGGCGGTTTTAACCGACGTTGCAGTGGCGGAAACGTCCGGTTCCGCGGCCGATTCCATACCAGCCTCTGGCGGCTGTTCGCCGGCGGCAATGGCATTCGGGTCTTTCACAGTCAGTGTTTTCTCCGGTATCACGGCAACCCGTTCCCGGTCCGCTTCCGTGTCCCACCAGTGAATGCGTATGGCAGGCAGGGTCATTTCTCCAGCCTCAACTGGCACCAGGGCTACGGACTGGTTCAGCGAGGATGTAAGGCCAGCGGGTGTTGTCTCTGTCTGGCGCTCCGGCTCTTCGGGATAACTTCTCAACCCGCTCGGTACGGCATCGGGCAGGGGCGGGAGGGCCTCAGCGGGCAGCCCCGCTGCCGTCAGCTTGATTTCGCGGGTAATGTTTTCGCCGGTAGCGACCTCCAGCGACGGTGGAAAACCGGAGTCCTCAATTGCCAAACCGGTTGCCGGTAGCCAGGTTTTGCCACTGAATTGCGGCGGGACGTCCTTGATCGGCACTTCAAACAGCTCCTCGCTGTCCCGCAGAAAACGGAGGCTGCCAGAAGCGTCTCTGGCCTGGCCCTCGAACTGGACCGGAGGCAGTTTCAGAGTCCCCGGGCGCTGGGGGAAGAGCGCGTACCGGCGTTCCACAACGCGGTATCGGACACCGTCGCGATAGCGCGAAAATTCCTGCTGCCTGCCGAGAGATTCAATGATGACGTGGGGATGGGTGGGCTCGGATAGCTCCCCACGAATAAGGTTGCCCCGGAAGAAGAGCCGAACGGTGAGAATCAACTGCTCCTGCACATACAGTTCGTCTTTGTCGGCTGACAACTCGATAAAGCTGTCCCGGCCGGGAGCAGCCTGGTCCGGTGGTGAGCCATCCACCACTTCCACGGTTACCGGCCGTGACTCTGCACCTTTAAAAGTGAGCGCCGGGATGGTCAGTTCGCCGGTGGTTTTCGGTGCAAGCTGGTAGGTCCAGGTAATCTCCCCCACCATCTGGCTGTTCACCGTGCGGATACTGTATTGCTGGTTCTGGGCCAGGATTTCAAAATCCGGTTCCACTTTTTCGATATCCGGCTTGGGCAGGCTGGACATGTCAAAGTCAAACAGGTTGCCCAGGTTGATATCGATCTCCATGCTGCCCTTCACGGTGAGTGTCAGTACCTCTCCCTCGTAGAGGCGGGTCCGGTCGGGCTCGACCGTCAGCCGCTGTGACTGCGGCTGTGACTGTGCCTGAGCCGGCAGCCATGGTGCTGCCAGCAGTGCCGTTAAAAGAAATAGACAGACGGCGGGTGTCATCAGCCGTTTTACCATGGTGTATCGCCCTCATCGGATGGAGTCTGGCGTTGTTGATACTGCTGCAGGAATTTGCGCTGCAGTAAGCCGCCCGGGTTGTCAGGGACCCGTCTGAGCCACTGTTCCTGGCTCTGGGTCAGCGGCGTTTCGGAAATAGCGGCAGGTGCCTGGGCCTGGCCTGACGGTGAATCTCTCTCTCCGGATGCCTGCTCGGCATTGCTTTCCTCGCCGGGCTCCTGCTGATTCTGGTCGTCGGTCTGCGGGTTCGGC